>JAWOAV010000069.1:0-7649 GCA_046498365.1 Desulfosalsimonadaceae bacterium | reverse complement strand
GCCGAATCCGGACATGGATGGCCTTGCGGACTCCGGGTGCCGGCATGCGCCGTTTTTCAGAAGCGCGCGGCACTCTTTGTGGCTGTAGCAGAAGATCTGTTTGCATGAGTCCCCGGCAAAGGCGCGGGCGCGGATAAATCCCATGTGAACGGCGGCGCGCTCGATGCCGGCCGCTGTTTCGTGAAGCAGTTCAAACAGTTCGCGCCGGTCGCTGGAGTACAGGATTTCCGACGGCAGCTCGATTTTGAAAAAAAGGGCGCGGGCAAACGCTTCGAGCTGTTTTTTGAATGCCGCGGGTCCGGCAACATGGGGCGGGCAGCTTTTTGACAGGGCGTAATTCGGGCATCCCGGGTGCCGGCATTTTTCTGCGAGCGCATCCTCAACGACGATATCGGAGGCGGCGATGATTGCTGCGCCGGTAGCCCCTCGTGCGAGGGCTTCCTGGACGAGCCGGTTCATCCGGGGGTCGTCTTTCAAAAAAGGGGTGGATTTATGGGTCATTTGATTTCTGCCCGACATAAAGGGTGGCGATTCCCGCGCTCAGGGATTTCCAGGCGATATCCCGGAATCCCGCATCCCGCATATGGGCGGCAAAGACTTCCGGCGGGGGGAAATTCAGTACCGATGCCGGCAGGTATTGATAGGCGCCGGTGTTTTTTGAAAACAATCCCCCGATACCGGGCAGTATTTTTTGAAAATACAACAGGTACAGGGAGCGGAGAAGGCCGCGGGAAGGCGTGTTGAGTTCGAGAACGGCCAGCGTCCCACCGGGTTTCAAAATCTCCCGGAAATTTCCAAGCGCGCCCGAACGATCCTGGATGTTGCGGATGCCGAAAGCGATGGTTACGGCATGCATGCTGTCCGGCGGAAAGGGGGGATGCAGGGCATTTGCGGCAAAAAAGGCCGCCCTGGCGCCGGGGTTGCCGGCGCCCGCTTTTTGGTATCCGATTTGCAGCATTTTTTTTGAAATATCGATTCCATAGACCCGAACATCCGGTTTCCGGCGCATTACTTCAATCATGACGTCCCCGGTGCCGCAGGCCACATCGAGCACTGCCCCCCCGGCCGGCATCTCCAGCGCCCGGACCATTTCGCGGCGCCAGTAGACATCCCTGCGAAGGCTTAATAGCCGGTTGAGAAAGTCATATTTCGGTGCGATGTGATCGAACATCGCGCTGATGGCGTCCGGTTTCATTTTGTTGGTTGACAATCGCCTAATATGCATTATGGTAAGTGATGACTTTGCGGCCTGCTGTTGCGCTTTTCAATAGCATAACACCGCCGGGTTGCAAAATCATTTCGTCTGTTCATATCACGAAACCACAAAACCATTCAATATCGGCAGCAATTCAATATGGCTGGAAAAAGATGTTATTACGAAATTCTGGGCGTTGACCGCAATGCAGACGCCAATCAGTTGAAAGCAAAATACCGCAAAATCGCCCTGCAGTACCATCCGGACCGCAATCCGGGGGACAAGGAGGCGGAGGAAAAATTCAAGGAAGCCGCCGAAGCCTATGAAGTCCTGTCCAATCCGGAAAAGCGGCAGATTTACGATCAGTACGGGCATCGCGGCCTTGAAGGACTTCAGAATGGCCGTTCCGGCGGATTTCGCGATTTCGACGATATTTTTTCAAGTTTCGGCGATATTTTCGAGGATTTTTTCGGATTCCGCACGGCCGGCCGCGGCGGTCGCAGCCGCGGGCGCAGGGGTGCGGATCTGCGCTATGACATGACCATTGATTTCATGGATGCGGCCTTTGGCAGGGAGACCGAGATCGAGCTGGAAAAAATGGAAACCTGCGATACCTGCGATGGAAGCGGCGCCAAGCCCGGTACGGAGCCTGAAGTCTGCGACCAGTGCGGCGGATCGGGGCAGCACGTAAGGACCCAGGGGTTTTTCTCCGTAAAAAGCGCATGCCCCCGCTGCGGCGGCCATGGACGGGTAATCCGGGAAGCCTGCCCGAAGTGCCGGGGCCGGCAGCAGGTGCCCGTTCGGAAAAAGGTGCAGCTCAAAATTCCGGCAGGTGTGGATAACGGCCAGAAGCTACGGCTTACCGGCGAAGGCGAACCGGGCGTCGGCGGCGGGCCTCCCGGAGATCTTTACGTTTTTCTGCATGTCCGGCCCCACGAATTTTTCGAGCGCAAGGGGACGGACATCATCTGCAAGATTGAATTGTCCTTTATCCAGGCGGCACTTGGAGACGAGGTGACGGTCCCCACCCTGACCGGAGAAGAAACGATCCGGATAGAAAAGGGGGCGCAGTACGGCGATACCATACGCATCCCGGACAAGGGCATCGTGTCCCTTGGAAACGGGCTCCCCGGCGACCAGATTGTCCAGTTGATTTTAAAAACGCCCAAACACCTGAACAGACGGCAGGAAGAGCTGCTGAGCGAGTTTGCACAGCTGGAGTCCGAAAAATTTACCTCAAAGATCAAGCGGATTTTCAAATCCGGCGCCAAGAAGGCCGCCAAGTAGAAAAGGAAACGCAATGTACGAACTTAAGGTCCTGGCCCGTTTTGCGGCGGCGCACCAGCTAAAGATGGTTACGGAAAAATGCGAAAATCTGCACGGCCACAATTGGAAGATCGAATTTCACGTGGCCGGCGCTGAACTGCAGTCCGGCGTCCTGGTCGATTTCGGTATTGTCAAACAGCGCCTCAATGACATTATCGACACGCTGGATCACAAATTTTTAAATGAACTCCCCGCATTTGCAAACGCCAACCCGTCTTCGGAGCAGATCGCGAAATATCTTGCGGATGAATTTGGAAAACAGATCGGCGATGAGGAGGGGTATTACGTTTCCAGGGTCAGCGTATGGGAATCCGATGATGCGTGTGCGACCTATTTTCCGCCGGAAACCCTGTAGCAGGCCAGCAGTTCGTCCCGTGTGATGATGGCCGAGACGTTTTTCACGTGGTTGCGGATGTTTTCCATCCCCCCCTCCTGCCGGTCCACAAGGACAATAACGGCTGCGATCTCCAGCCCTTCGCCGCGCGCCCGTTCAATGGCCGTAATCGTGGAGCCCCCCGTTGTTACGACGTCCTCAATGATCGCCACACGCTCGTTTTTGTCAAGGTCCCCTTCGATCCACTTGATAATACCGTGATCCTTCTGGTCTTTTCGTATGGAGAAGGCCTTTATGGGGGGTTGTTTGATTTCGGAGACAAAGGCCGTGGCGACGGCCATGGGGTCGGCCCCGAAGGTCATGCCGCCGACGCCGCTGACGTTGGCGTTTTTGATTCGTTCGAAAATCAGGTGCCCCACGAGGTAGATTCCCCTGGGGCTGAGTGTCACGGGCTTGCAGTTTACATAAAAGCGGCTTTTTCTCCCGGAGACCAGCTTGAAAACCGGCGCTTCACTGTACTTGAAAGACTTTTTACATAAAAGCCGGATCAATTCCTGTTTCATGTTTTCCATGTACCCTGCCTTTTGCACCTTTCGCCGGTATGTTGCCATCGGTGCAAGAAAATGTTGATTTTATTCGTATGCTTTGATTAAAATGACCCCCACTGAAGAGGAAGAAGCCGTTTTCTTTCAGCGTCAGTGGGGGCGTGCGAAAAAAACCGGAGACGGCACTTCCCGCACGATTTCTTATAAGCCAATACCAGCTGCGTCGCGAATCGTCAATATAAACCGGTCCGGAGTCGATATTCATGAGAAAAGGGCTGTTTGATCCCGAAAGAATCATTATCCGCTTATACGAGGTCAGCAAGCATTTCGGGGAAACAGACGCATTGGTAAATGTGACCTTCGACGTATGCAGAAACGCGTTTTTTTTTATCAGCGGGCCCAGCGGCGCGGGCAAATCGACCCTGATGAAACTGCTTTACCTGGGGGAGCACATGAGCAGCGGGTACGCCATTGTGGACGGAATGAACCTCACCCGCATCCAGCGCAACCAGGTACCCCTGCTCCGGCGGCGCCTCGGGATCATTTTTCAGGATTACCGTCTGATTCCGAACAAGAGCGTTTTTGATAATGTCGGCCTGGTTCTGGAAGTCTCCGGCATCCGTTCCAGGAAAGTCATTCGGGAGCGGGTCATGGCCGTGCTTGAAAAAGTCGGCATGGCCGGGCATTGTGATGCCTGCCCCCCTACGCTTTCCGGGGGAGAGCAGCAGCGTGTTGCCGTGGCCCGCGCCATGGTGGGCAATCCTTCCATCATACTTGCCGATGAACCCACGGCCAGCCTTGATCCCGAAGCCGCGGAAATGATTTTTGATCTGTTGGTATCCGCTCACAGCGAAGGGGCGACCATTGTCATTACAACCCATGACCGGTACCTTCTTTCCAAAGGATGTACCGGTATTGTTTATCTCAAAGACGGGCGGTGCGTTTTCCCGGACGGGGCAGGCCGATGAAGGATGCGATTCGCCGGGGGCTTGCGGACTTTCGGGACTACCGGTATCTCCACAGCATATGCGTGGCGACAATCGCGCTTTCCGTTTTTGTCATCAGCGCTTTCGGGCTTTTCCTGCTCAACACCGGGGACCTTATGGCTTCCTGGACAAAGGGGATACGGATTATCGCATACCTGGCCCCGGAGACGGACGAAAAGGGGCGGGAAGCGATAATGGAGGCGATACAGGCCTATCCGGGGGTTGCCGGGGTGGAGTACGTTTCAAGCGAGGAAGCCCTTGAGTGGCTGAAAAAGGAAGTCGGGCGGCAGACCGCACTTCTGGAAGGGCTCGTGGACAATCCCCTGCCGGATGCAGTGGAAGTATCCCTGTCCGCCGATATCGAGGGGGCCGGGGACATAACGGCGCTTGCCGGGAAAATGGAAAGCCTTTCCGGGGTGGCGGATGTGGAATATGCAAGACAGTGGATTGAACGCTTCGGCGGGATCTACAACCTCTTCCGGCTGACCAGCATCATTCTGATCGGCTTGATCATCGCCGCCATAATGATGATTGTTGCCAATACCATACGGTTGATTCTGTATTCGCGGATTGATGAGATCAAAATTACCCGGATTATCGGTGCTGACGATGCTTTTATAAAGTATCCCCTTTACTGTGAAGGAGTGATGCTGGGATTTGCCGGCGGCCTGGCGGGACTCCTATTGCTGTATGCAGCGTTTGCCATCACTGTGCCCCAGCTTTCATCCGCAGGCCTGTTGTTTTATTTCCAGGTCCGGTTCCTTCCCGCAACAATGGTGGTTTTTATTTTACTGGCAAGCATGACGGTAGGTTGGCTCGGATGCTATTTATCCATAAGGCGTTTTTTAAAAGTATAGTCCTTGTTGCCGCCTGGGTGCTTCTCTGCCTCCCCGGTGTGCTCTTGTATGCGGAGAGCCCCGGCGGCAAAGCGCTCAAGCAGATCGGCATCGTGGAAGTTGATGCCCTGAACATGCGAAGCTGCCCGGAGACAACCTGCAGCATCATACGGGTCCTTCGAAAGGGGGAGGCGCTCGGCATAACCGGGGAAAAAGGCGGGTGGCTGGAAGTCCGCCACCGGGATGCCACGGGCTACGTTTCTGGTGCAAAGGGGTATGTGCGGCGCGATACAGCGGTGGTTCCCGGTGAAGAGGATGTGGCCGGGATGGAAGATGCCCTTGATAAAGCAGAAACGATCGAAAGACGGATTTCCCGGAAAAAGGAGGATATTTCCAGGCTGGAGAGCAGGGCCGCCGAGGTTATGACGGCACTGGAAGAAATCGATAAAGAGCTGTCGGCTGTCAGGAGGCGTCTTGAAGCGGTGCGCAGGGATTCAGCGGAAATAGAAGAGCGGATCCGGAAGACCGAAAAGGAGATTTCAAAAACCCGGGCTGCCGTTGAAGAAAAGAAAGCCTATGCAGAAGAACGGCTGGTGGCCCTCTACAAGCTGAACCGACTTGGCGCAATGAACCTCCTGGCTACGGCCGATTCCACCAGCGACCTGTTTCGCAGCAAGGCTGCCGTGGAAGTCATCGTGTCCCGGGATGAAAAAATGATCGGCCAACTGGTGGCGGAGGAAAAACATCTTGCGCATCTTTTGCAGCGGGCCGCTGAAGAAAAAGCCCGGCAGGATGCCTTGGAAGAGCAAATCATGAGAGATCAGGCGAGGTTTGCCGAGAAAAGCAAACAGCGTAAGAACCTGCTTGCCCGTATAAAAGCGGAAAAATCCAACGCATTGATGGAAATAGAATACTTCGAGGAGGCTGCCCGACGCCTGGACGGGATTATTGAGAAACTGAAGCGGCGCCCGGTTTACAGCCAAACGGGTGAGCAAAAAGTCTTTTCCGAATATCAGGGGTTGCTAAAGCTGCCGGTTGACGGTAAAATAATAACCAGATATGGGAAGTATACCGATCCCCAATCCGGTGCCGCAAGCTTTAGAAACGGCATTGAATTGCAGGCCGACCGGGGAACGCCCGTACGGGTGGTCTGTGGGGGGGAAACATCCTTTTCCGACTGGATTGCGGGATTCGGCCGCGTAATCATCGTTGCCCATGGAGACAGTTTTTATACGGTTTACGGCCATTTGGAAGAACTGTTAGCCGGGGAGGGGGATGAGGTCGAGGCCAATGAGGTCATCGGCACGGTGGGCGACAGCGGTTCCATTACCGGGCCGGCGCTTTATTTCGAGATTCGCCATAAAGGCAAACCCCTGGATCCGAATGACTGGATCGAAAAAGGTTGATCAAGGAGCTTAGATTGATGAAAAAATTAAAAAACAAATCGTTCAAGACACTGCTGCTGGTCATTCTTGCGGCCTTTGCCATAACAATGGCCCCGAGCGTCTATGGCGATTTGTCCAAGGACAGCACCTATGAAAGCCTCAAGCTGTTTTCTGAAGTGCTTGAGGAAATAGAGAAGAACTACGTGGAGTCGATCGATTCCAGCGAACTTATTGAAAAGGCCATCCATGGCATGATAAACGATCTGGATCCGCATTCTGCGTTCCTTCCGCCCGAGGCGTTTAAAGGCCTCCAGGAAGACACCCGCGGGGAATTCGGCGGTATCGGCATCGTCATCAGCAAGGAAAACGGCCTGCTGACCGTTATTTCGCCCATGGAGGGAACGCCTGCTTACAGGGCAGGGGTCCAGGCCAATGATGTGATTATCAAGGTCGACGATAAGCCAACCAAGGATATGATGCTCTGGGAGGCGGTCAAGCTGATGCGCGGTGAGCCCGGCACGTCCGTTACGATCACCGTGAGGCGGGAAGATGCGGAAAAGCCGCTGGAGTTTGAATTGGAGCGGGAAATCATCCCTCTTGAATCCGTCCGGTATGCCACTCCCAAGGATGGGTATGGATACCTCTGGATAACCAATTTTCGGGAAAAGACCACCGAGGAAGCCAGAGACGCCATTGCTGCCCTTACGGACGAAAGTGAAGAACCGCTGCGGGGGCTGATCCTTGACTTGCGGGACAATCCGGGCGGCCTTTTGACCCAGGCCATCTCGGTATCGGATCTTTTCCTGGAAAAAGGAGAAATCGTATCGATCCGCGGCCGCGATGACGAGGAGATGGAACTCTATCAGGCGGAAAAGGGGGAGGAACAATATGATTTCCCCATCGTCATATTGATCAACAGCGGCAGCGCCAGCGCGGCGGAAATCGTCGCAGGCGCCCTGCAGGACAACAAGCGTGCCCTTGTGATCGGTACGACATCTTTTGGAAAGGGATCCGTGCAGACGGTCAGGCCCCTTAGAAACGG
>JAWOAV010000123.1:0-4902 GCA_046498365.1 Desulfosalsimonadaceae bacterium | reverse complement strand
ACCAAAATCACTTTGAGAGAACTAAAGCAAGAACTTGATAGATATGGTAAAGTTTATAATGATATAATGGGTGATAGGTTAGCTTATACTCTAGTAATAGAGGACAAAAACAAGATAGATGGATTATTCAAATTCATTGATAAACACCAGTTGGATCTTTTTGGGAGAGATAAAAGGTTTGCTGAGTTAGTGAATCGTGGGATAAACAGGGTTCGGATAAGCAAACCTGAAGAAGTGGAAAAATTAAAAGGAAATATGCTGGCAGAAGGTATAACTTTACCAGGTAGCAATGACAATATCCTAAATGCCAATAAAATATTAAATGAGGAAGATATACAAAAAATAATAGACCATGCATGCTGGCCTGGACGAATTCCAGGGTCTGGCGGACATCGTCCTTAAAGAAGGCGTCCATGCCGTCGTGCCATTGTTTTTCCGCCAGACGCCCGCGAATCCGGTCCGCAGCCTCTTTTCTCAGAAGCGCCTTCATCGCCATAAACGGCCGGTTGGGCGTATCGATCCACTGGGAGACGACCTGTATCGCCCGGTTGATCAGTTCGTCTTCCGCCACGATTTCATCCATGAGCTTGAGTTCCCTGGCGCGGTATACGTCGACCATCTCCCCGAAAAACATCACATCCCGGAACTTCATGTTGCTGTCAAACCCGAAGCGCATGACTTCGTGCTGGGCGACGGAAAGGGGGAGGCCGATCTTGATCTCGGTCATGCCGACCTTGATCTTGGGGTGGTCCTTTATGATCCGGTAATCCGCGGCCATGGAATAGATAAGCCCCCCTGCGGCGCAATGCCCGTTGACGGCGGCAATTACCGGTTTTCTGCAGGTAAACAGGTTGGTCAGGACCTCTTCCTCGAATTCGAAAAACGCGATCGCCTCGTCTTTGTCCTTGAAATTGATGAAAATCGGCAGATCAAACCCGCTGGAGAAAAACCGCCCGGCACCCGTGAGCACGATCCCCTTGGGGGAAGGGTTCTTGTCTGCCGCAAGCACGAGCTCGTTTAGCTGCGCCAGCATATCCCGGTTGATCGGATTGGTCTTGCCGTTTGCAAATGTAATGACCTGAACATCGTCCTGCATCGTTGTTTCAAGCATGGATGCCTCCATTTTTATAAGGTTGTTCCATTGAAAAAACACCTATACTTATCCAAAAACCCATATTCGTCAAGCACCAAATCCTCGTAATGGAAGGTGGTCAAATGAATCCGAAGCGAAAAACTTTCCTTGAAATCCGTTTAATTCGGTTTTATAGTGTCGATTCCGGTTGTGATAGGCGGGGCGGTAGCGGTGCCCTGCACCCGAAATCCGCTTATGCGGGGCTGAATTCCCTCCGAGAGGACATTAAGCGAAAGACAAAAGGCCGTTCCGGGCGGCCGCCGCGCAACAGGCACTTACGAACCTCGTCAGGTCCGGAAGGAAGCAGCGATAAGTAATGGCGCCTGTGTCGCGGATCGTTCCCGTCCGGATCACGGCCCGGCGTTTTCCGCTGCCGTTCGACGGAGGGTTCACAACCGGTTTTATTCTTATAGATTTTCTCTGTGAATCTCTGTGTCTCCTCTGTGCCCTATGTGATAAAAACCACCCTCCCCGGATTCTCTACCCCTCCCGCACACATAAAAACCCTCCCCGCCGCCGCTCAGCATCCAGCCTCCTTACGCCTTCCCCTCACTAGAAACGCATAATTTCATGGGCGTCCCCCCATTTTTTTTCCCCTTTCCTCACCCTTGACAATCCATCATTTCGTCTTATTTTGGGTAGGAATTGTAAATAGTTGAAGTCGTTGAATAATTTCTAATTTTTGGATTTTTCAGCAATTTGTCTGCACGCGCAGGAGAAAAAGGGTGTGAAGATATGGGAAAATTCGAAAAAAAAGAAAATCGTACGACAGAAACCATGACGGAAAAAAAAAGAAACAACAGGGATGATCGTATGCATAGGGACGGCAGGAAAATCAACTTCACGGAAACCCCGGAAGAAAAAACGGACATTGAAGAAGGAAGCGACGGCGACCCCGGAAAACGCGGTGAGACTGAAGAAGCCGGCGTGTCCGGGGATGCGGAATCGCTCCGGGAGGATATCGAGTGTGCCCGGCAGGAAGCGGCCGAGAACCGTGATCGTTTTTTACGGGTCTGCGCGGATTTCGAAAACTACAAGAAAAGAGCCCAGCGCCAGATGGACGATCACCGGAAATTTTCCAATACGGAGCTGATCAAGGACCTTCTTCCCGTGGTCGACAACCTCGAGCGCGCGGTGGCGGCCTACAAAAACAAGGGGGAGAACACGGAAGCCTGCATGATTGAAGGCGTGGAAATGACCTTGAATGAAATTTTGAATATCCTTAAAAAATACAACGTCACGCCGGTCGAAGCCCAGGGGCAGCCTTTCGATCCGAATGTTCACGAGGCGGTCATGCAGGAGGTGTCCGATGATCATCCGGAAAATACGGTCATAAATGAACTGCAGAAAGGGTACCTGCTCCATGATCGGTTGATCCGGCCGGCCATGGTTGTGGTTTCAAAAGGTTCTTCAACAAATCAAAACAAATAGATTGCTATAAAACCATATAATAGAGATCAAAATAATAGAGATCCAATATTAACAAGGAGGTTGAACCAATGGGTAAGGTTATCGGAATTGATCTGGGAACAACCAATTCATGCGTTGCGATCCGGGAGCAAAAAGAGACCAAGGTGATTACCAACCCGGAAGGGGGACGGACCACACCGTCCGTGGTTGCCATCAACGATGACGGAGAGAGGCTCGTTGGAACGGTCGCCAAGCGCCAGGCCATTACAAACCCTGAAAATACGGTGTACGGCATCAAGCGGCTGATCGGCCGGAAATTCGATTCGCAGGAAGTCCAGCGGGACATTAAAAACCTGCCGTTTAAAATAGAAAAAGCGTCCAACGGGGATGTCCGCATCAACATACAGCACAAGCAGTACAGCCCGGGAGAAGTTTCTTCCTATATTCTCGGCTATATCAAGCGGTATGCCGAAGACTATGTCGGCGAAGAAATCACGGACGCGGTCATTACCGTGCCGGCCTACTTTGACGACAACCAGCGCCAGGCGACCAAGGACGCGGGAAAGATCGCGGGGCTGAATGTGCTGCGGATCATCAATGAGCCCACGGCCGCGTCTCTGGCTTATGGCCTGGACAAGAAGTCCGACGAAAAAATCGCCGTATTCGACTTCGGCGGCGGCACCTTCGACATCTCGATCCTGGAGATCGGCGAAGGGGTCTTCGAGGTCAAGGCCACCAACGGGGATACCCATCTGGGCGGCGAGGATATTGACCAGCGGATCATCAACTATCTGGCCGACGAGTTCAAGAAAGACTCCGGCATTGATATACGCTCCGACAAAATGGCGCTTCAGCGTCTCAAGGAGGCCGCTGAAAAGGCCAAGATCGAGCTTTCCTCGTCCATGCAGACGGACGTGAACCTGCCGTTTATCACGGCGGATGCGTCCGGGCCCAAGCACATGAACGTCAAGCTGACCCGGGCCAAGCTGGAATCCCTGGTGGAAGACCTGCTCGAACGCCTGGAAGGGCCCTGCAAAACGGCGCTCAAGGACGCCGGCATCAGCGCCGATGACATCGATGAGGTGATCCTGGTCGGCGGTATGACACGGATGCCCTCTGTCCAGGAGCGGGTCAAAAAGCTCTTCAAGAAGGAGCCGCACAAGGGCGTGAACCCGGACGAGGTTGTGGCCATCGGCGCAGCCATCCAGGGCGCGGTTCTCTCCGGGGATGTCAAGGACGTGCTGCTGCTCGATGTCACACCGCTTTCCCTGGGCATCGAAACCCTGGGCGGCGTCATGACGAAGCTTATCGAGAAAAACACCACGATACCGACCCGCAAGAGCCAGATTTTCTCAACGGCGGAGGACAACCAGCGGGCCGTTACCATACACGTGCTCCAGGGCGAGCGGGAAATGGCGGCCAACAACAAGACGCTGGGCCGCTTTGAGCTGACGGACATCCCGCCGGCGCCCCGGGGCGTGCCGCAGATCGAGGTGACCTTCGACATCGACGCCAACGGTATCGTCAACGTGTCGGCGACCGATAAGGCCACGGGCAAGGAGCAGTCCATCCGGATTACGGCGACCAGCGGCCTGAGCGAAGAGGAAATTGAAAAGCTCATCAAGGATGCCGAGCAGCATGCCGAGGAGGACAAGAAGAAACGGGCCCTTGTGGAGGCAAGAAACAATGCGGACTCCCTGATCTACTCGACCGAAAAATCCATGAAGGAACTCGGCGACAAGGTGGATTCCCAGACGAAAGCCAATGTCGAGGAAATCACCGGACGGCTCAAAAAAGCCATGGAAGGGGACAACGCCGAAGAAATCACCCGCATCAGCGAGGAGCTCCAGCAGGCTTCCCATAAGCTGGCCGAAGCCATGTACCAGCAGGCTTCCCAGGAAGGCGCCGCCGGCGGCGGCGAAGAGGGCCAGCAGGCCAATGCTTCCTCCGAAGAGGAGGACGTGGTGGACGCCGACTACGAGGAAGTCGACGAAAGCCAGAAGCAGTAAACAGCAAAACGCAACAGCCGGGGTACATTCGTTGTACCCCGGCTTTTCCGGTTTTCTCTATGAATCTCTGTGTCTTCTCTGTGCCCTCTGTGGTAAAACACTCCGTACCCGCATGCACAGTCCCCTGCAAATACAAACGGAATCCCGACGCCTGTTTTAATCCAGTGTAATAATGCCTGATGCCCCAACCGTTCTTTTCTGTTGATCCTTCCCCCATCTTTTGCTATTTACAATCGTTTTTAAAAAACAACTTAAAAAATAAAAAAAATAACCGGCGCAAATTGCACAAATTGCCCGAACGCCCCAACTGTTTTCCTGCACACCGGAGATAAACATCCATGCAAATTACGG
>JAWOAV010000114.1:0-2954 GCA_046498365.1 Desulfosalsimonadaceae bacterium | reverse complement strand
GTTTTATTCCATTGCTTACAGGAAATCCCGCAATCCCAGACTGGAAGCCGAAGCAGAGCAAGGTCTGGTTCCTGATCCATGATGGCCGTCATCATTTGCCTGAAAAAAATGGATGTCAGCGGTGCCTGCGAAGCCATGGATATTAAAATCAAGCCATGCCAGCTGGGGGCTTTTTGATGCCGCCGAGCATTACAGAACAATTTTGACGGCTTCGCAAAAAGTCCAATATCTGCGTTGCGTACAATTTTTGAAGAATCTCACGTACAGCTAAGTACGCTCAATTTTTCAAAAATTGCACGCGCCTTGATCTTGAACTTTTTTCAAAGCCGTCTGATCGCGACTTTACGAAGCCATCATCATTGATTAACCCGTAAAAATTCGTTTTCAGAATCATTATTTCATGGACGTCCTTTTTTTTATTGCTTTTCTCTGTGAATCTCTGTGTCTCCTCTGTGCCCTCTGTGGTAAAAACCACCCTCCCTGATTTTTCTACCTCACTTGATCTTTATTATTTTTATTATTTGAGATGGCTTGTCGTAGTATATCATACACAAATCTAATACCCTGTCGAATAAAAATCAAATCCGATTTCCAAAATCATCCCAAACGCGGCTCATCCGATCCTCCCCGGCAGGCCGGAGACCGAATTCCCGGCCGGCCGCAAGCAAGACCTTGACCATGTCCCGGCAGTACCCCCGGGAAAAAGTGAAAACAAACCCTTCGCGCCCGTTCTGGTTTTCCAGAAGTACCACCTGGCAGGGCACCCCCCCGAGTGGGCCCTGCAAGAGGCACGGCGGATGATGACCGGGGGCGGACAGGTCCAGCCGGCACACTTTTTCGGAAAGGGAAAACGCTTGGGGACCCAGCACAGCCAGGCAGGCGGTGTTTTCCCGGATATCCGTAAACGCCGGTTCATCGGGCATGCCCGGGCCGCCCGGCGCAAGGTGCCATATGCCTGCCTGGGTCCGGTTCATCCGGCTGACGATGGCGTTTTCCGTTATGGCACACGTTCCGATGGTTTCCGGCACCGGCACACCCGCCGGAAAATGGGAAGACAAATCGCTGTCCTGGAGGTCCCATCGGGGCAGATGACTGAGATCCACCAGATGGGGCCCGCTTCCTTCATCCCCGTATTTTTGCACGACCCGCCATCCGCCGCTGTCCCGGATCTTGTCCGGCCGGACGTCAAAAATCACCGGGGAGCGCCGCCTTGGTATCGCGTCCATATTTCTGCTCCTAAAGGTTGACGGCTTCGTAAAAAGCCCAATATCTGCGTTGCGCCTTGATCTTGAACTTTTACCTTTGCCGTTCAAAATCGATTTTTTACGGTGCCATCATGGTTGGCGTCTACATCCGCATCCGGATTCCATCGGGATCATAGAAAGGCATCCGGACCACAGTGGCATCGTATCTCTCGCTAATATCTCCGCCGCCGTCGTATACGGCCAGGCCGGTGCCTTCCGCTGCCCACGATTTTTCCACCAGGGCCATTCCCACCACCGCGTCCAGCGCGCGACTTTTCCGTATCGTCCCGATATATCCGATCACCGGGTCGACCACCTGCTCGTCGATAAGGATGCTTCCATCCGGGGGGACGCGGGCGGAATCCGTCATCCGGATGCCGACCAGTGTAAGCCGCCCCGCATCGTTTTCCGCCTGCAGAAGCGCGTCGGCCCCCACAGGCCGGATATCCTTGTCCCGGGAAAACAAAAACCCCAGATTGAGGTCAAGCAGGTTGGTGCGCTGTTCTGATTCCTGCCCCA
Organism: Desulfosalsimonadaceae bacterium; assembly: GCA_046498365.1. Lineage (GTDB taxonomy): Bacteria > Desulfobacterota > Desulfobacteria > Desulfobacterales > Desulfosalsimonadaceae > B1SED10-16. Next base: position 1,191 of record JAWOAV010000114.1, on the reverse strand, counting down.
GGATCACATGCCCTTTTTCCAGGCGCAATATATTCTGGGCTTCCACGCCGAACGGACGCAACCCGAAACCGGATCCCGCTTTTCTGAGCATATCCCAGGCGGCTTGCATATACGATGCCGGGATATTCAGTTCAAAGGAAAGCTCCCCCACGAACCCCAGCCGCAGGCAGCGTACCGGGATGCCCCCCGAAAGAAAAAAATCCTTCCAGCAGCCGAACGGGAATACCTGGTTGGAGACATCCGCATCCGTAACCCTTTCCAGGACGTCCCGGGCCCTTGGCCCGGCCAGGTTGATCACCCCGGTGCCGTCGGTGAGGTTTACGAGATGAAAATCCCAGTTATCAAACCGGGTGTGATACCGGATCCACTCCACGGTCTCTCCGGCCCTGCCGGTCGACGTCGTGAACATGTAGTCGTTTTCCCCTGTCCGGATCACCACGCCGTCGTCGATCACGCAGCCGTCGTGGTTGCACATGGCCGCGTACTTGACCCGCCCGTCTTTGATCTTCGACATGTCCCCGGCATAGACCCGCTGCAGTGCCGAAAGGGCATCCGGGCCGAAAATGCGGAAACAGCCCAGGGTGGATGCGTCCAGCATGCCCACATTGGTGCGCACGTTGTCCACTTCTTCGGACACGTCCAGGTCGGCGGAAAAATACCGTGCCCGGTGCCAGACACCAGCTCTGCGAAAAAGGGCCCCTTCCCGGGCCTGGGCGTCATGAACGGGCGTCCGCTTGACCATTTCGCGCCCACTGCCCGCATAGGCGGCCAGAAATACCGGCCGGAGCGGCGGGCGAACGGTTGTGGGGGCGGGAATGGTGCCGTGGATATCCGTACGATCCCTGGACAGATTCTTTATGGCGGCAACCAGGAGCGGCAGGTTGTGCCCGGAAATCCCCCCCTGCCCCGGGCCGGTGCCGGCCGCAGTAAACCGCTTGATCAACTCCGGGACGCCAAAACCGCGCCCCACGGCCTGCCGGATATGCTTCCCCGTCACGTCCTCGTCAAAATCGACAAAATGTTTCCGCCATGGACCAGGAAAGACGACCCATTTCGAAGCCGGACGACCCCCACAATCCTGGGTATTTTCGATAAACCGATGACCTTCCCATCAGGGATATACGCGACGTAAGCTTTGCCTATAAACGGCAGCATATGGTGCTCGCACATACTGTAATACTCAATATCGCG
>JAWOAV010000085.1:0-10269 GCA_046498365.1 Desulfosalsimonadaceae bacterium | reverse complement strand
CCGGCAGGTCGCCGGCCGAGAAGGCGGCGGTGATGCGGGTCGAGAGCTCCGACTCTTCGACCGGGATGACCTCGACGGAGATGCCGGTCTCGGCCAGGAAGTCGGCGACGAGCGCCTCCTGGACCGCCATGCGCTCGGGTTGGACCTGGAAGGGGTGCCCCTACGGGCTCAAATTCTGTGGGAATATTTATCGTGTTTATACAAGAAATGCAAAAATTGGTAAGCGGGGTAAAGAAATATCTATCCAGCCATCAAGCGCTCTTGGTGACAGAAAACCGTGAGCTTCCCCCCCCTCGCCCACCCCAGCGTCATTCCGATACTGTCGGCCAGTTCGACCGCGAGCGCCGTGGGGCGTGATACGCCCACGATGAGTTCGATGCCCGCGCGGGCGCCCTTTTGGACCAGTTCGTAGCTGAGCCGCGAGGACATGAGGGCAAACACCGCCTTTTCAATGTCGTTTGCCATGAAAGCCTTTCCAATCGCCTTGTCCAGGGCATTGTGGCGCCCCACGTCTTCGGCATGGGCAATGGCCGACATTTCCCTGTCAAATATCACGGATGCATGGGCTGCGCGGGTTTTTTTGTAGATGGCCTGGTAATCCCGCAGCGTGTCCACGCAAGCCCTGACTTTTTCGATAGCAAACCGCGTCCCCACGGGGAGGGGGGAGAGGATCTGGTGCAGGTCCCTGACCACCTCTTTCCCGCAGATGCCGCAGCTCGTCTGGCTGACAAACCCCTTGCGCTCCAGGATGCCGGCGACTTTTTTCCGCCGGCTGTCCGTAAGCGTCACGGTCGCCACGTTGGTGTCGTCTTCATTGCAAAACCCGATGGCGGAAAAGTCCCCGGGCGATTCCACGATCCCTTCGGCCAGGCAGAAGCCGGCAACATGGGCGATTTCATCGCCAGGGGTGCGCATGACAACGGAATAGGGGCTGCCGTCGATCCGGATGGAGAGGGGCTCTTCCACGATAAGCGCCTGCTTTTCGGCCGACCACGCGCCGTTTTCATAAACCGCGATGTCTCTGGACAGGGTGTCTTCTTTCATGGCGTTGCCGTTATCATCCGTCTGTTTTGCTGATCAGAAAAATCCCGTAGGTTGCCCGGAAATTCGGCAGAAACCGGGTGATTTTGCCGCTCCGGTAATAATTGTCCGAATCGAGGGCCACTTCCTTGTTGATGGTAAAACCCACGCGCGCTGCAAATTCCCGGAAGTCCCGGATGGAGAGGATCCGGATATTGGGCGTATCATACCACTGGTACGGGAGCTGCGGCGTCATCGGTGCGATCCCCTTGAAGAGAACCTGGCAGCGGATATGCCAGTGGCCGAAGTTGGGGAAGCTGACGATGACTTTGCTGCCGATGCGCATCATTTCTTTGATCAGGTACAGGGGCTCGTACACCTGCTGCAGGGTCTGGCTCAAAATGACGTAGTCGAAAGTGTTGTCCGGATAGTCGGTGATTTCCTCGTTGATATCCCCCTGGATAACCGAAAGCCCTTTTTCAATGCAGGCGGCCACCCGCTCCTCCACGATCTCGATGCCGGTTTCCCGGATGTTCTTGTATTTCTTGAGGTAATGCAGCAGTTCTCCCTCGCCGCAGCCGAGACCGATCACCCGGGATGCGGGGTCGATCCACGAAGCGATGACCTGCAGATCAAAGCGGAGGTTTTCCGGTTTACTGGACGTCATTGTAGACACTTTCGAGGAACCCTTTCACCAGGTTGGTCAATCGTTGGCTCGGCAGGAGGAACGCGTCATGCCCCCATTCGGCTTCCACCTCGCAGAAACTCACGTTCAGCCCGTTTTTTTTCATGGCCTTTACCATGTCCCGGCTCTGGTAGGTGGGATACAACCAGTCCGAGGTAAAGGATGCGACCATGAACCTCGCTTCGGCCCGGGAAAACGCCTGCACCCCGGAGCCGCTGGCGTCATGGCGCGTCAGGTCGAAATAATCGGCGGCCTTGGTGATGTAGAGAAACGAATTGGCGTCGAACCGCTCCACGAATTTGGCCCCCTGGTGCCGGAGATAGCTCTCCACCTGGAAGTCGGCTTCAAAGTTGAAAGAAAAATCGTCCTTGTCCTGGAGCCTGCGCCCGAATTTGCGGCGAAGCGCCTCGTCCGAGAGGTACGTGATGTGGCCGATCATGCGGGCTACGGAAAGCCCCAGGTTCGGTTTGACGGCGCCGTAATAATCGCCGTTGTTCCAGTTGGGGTCCGCGATGATGGACTGGCGAGCCACCTCGTTGAATGCGATGGCCAGGGCCGAGTGGCGCATGGTCGTTGCCAGCGGTATGGCGGATTTGACCATCTCCGGGTACTGGATGGTCCATTGCAGCAGCTGCATCCCCCCCATGGAGCCGCCGATCATGGACAGAATCTGCCGGATTCCCAGGTGGTCCAGCAGCGCTTTCTGAGCGCGGACCATGTCGGCAATGGTCACGAACGGAAACCGCATGCCGTAAGGGTTTCCGGTCTTCGGATCGATGGACGCCGGGCCGGTTGTGCCCATGCAACCGCCGAGCACGTTGGAACAGACCACGAAATATTTGTCGGTATCGATCCCTTTGCCGGGGCCGATCATGTTGTCCCACCAGCCCGGTTTGTCGTCATTTTCGTCGTAGTACCCCGCGGCATGGGAATCGCCGGTCAGGGCATGGAGAACCAGCACGACATTGCGGCCGTTTTCGTCCAGGGTGCCGTAGGTTTCGTAGGCAATGGTGATGGGACCGAGTTTCGCCTTGCTGTCCAGCACCATTTCATTGGGCGGTTCCGCAAAGGTGAAATATTTCTTTTCCACCAGGCCCACGGTTTTGCCCTGTGCATCGTGTGCGATGTATTCGCTCATTGATCCGCTTGTTTACATTTGGTTTTTTCGAAATCGAAATCGAAATCGGTTTTTTCAAATCCGCAGAATACGACCTCTTCCTTTAATGAACGGCAGTGACCACGCTTTTCGTGTCCAAGTGACCGATTCTTTTTTTCGATTTCGATACCGATACCGATTTCGATTTCGATTGTCCAACAAAAAGATTGGACGCAAATCCGAATTTTGAGATGGCTTATAAAGAAATCCTCTTTTTTCGAATGAAAGCCACGATAAAACAAAGGGGGGATTTTTCAATCCCCCCTTTTGGTTATTGCTTATACATTAAATGATTGTCTGGTTCAATTGAAATATCACGCGAGTTCACGCCTTTCGGCCATATCGACCAGCTTGCGCTCCCGCGTTTTGTGGATGCCAAGGGCTTTTCTTTTCTTGTCTATGTGCTCGATCATCATTTTTGCCATTTCATGCGGGTCTTGTGCGTACCCCCATTTGCCGAGGCCCTGCTTTTCCAGCCCGTTAAAAAGAAGATCATGGAATTTGGTCTCCTTGACAATGGGAAAGGTCACGCCAAATACCGTGTATACCCCGGATGCCACAAAATAATGACCAATGGAGATGGCTTTTTCACTCATCCATTCCGGTGCGGCACCGGCAACCGGCAGGTCCGCGATACTCTCGCCTAGTCCGCCTGTTTTTACCATTTCCGCGGCGGCAATGAGAATGCGGCTGTTGTCTACACAAGAACCAAGCCCCAACACCGGCGGCATGCCAACGGTTTCACAGACTTCCCGAAGGCCATCCCCCGCCATGTAGGCAGCTTCAGGCGTGAGCAGGCCGGCCTTGGCCAAAGCGATCTGCGAACAGCCGGTCTGGAGCACGAGCACATCATTTTTGATGAGTTCCTTTACAAGCTCCACGTGAACATAGTCCTGCTTCACACGGGGATTTGTGCAGCCAACTACCCCGGCTACGCCCCGAATTCGGCCGCCAATGATGTTGTCGTTCAGCGGTGTATAGCTGCCGCGGAATGACCCGCCGAGCATATAGTTGATGTACTCATAAGAGAACCCGTGGATTCCTGTATTGGTGATCCTCGGTATATCGATCGGCATGTTGCGATTTTTGAAGCGGCTGATCGATTTAATAACGATTTCATCCGTGCATTCCTGCGGCGCGTGCTCATGCAGTTCAATGTGATCGGCACCCTCGATGTGACAGCGTGGGTTGGTCGTAAACAGGTAAGTACCGTAGCACTCGGCAACCTTAGCAAGCCCCTGCTTTATACACTGGACATCAACAGCCATGGCATCCACCGCACCGGTTACCATGATAGCCTCGGTTGACATAAAGTTGCCTGCATGAGGAACGCCGTGTCGAGATAGCATTTCAGCACCCGAACAGCACATGCCGACAAGATTGATTCCGCTTGCCCCCGCTTGCTTTGCTGCCTCGATCAGTGTTGGTGAGTTGACGGATGCCATCATGGATTCAAAAAGGTTGGGTTCATGGCCATGGACGATAATGTTGACCATATCCTCCTTCAAGACGCCCATGTTAACCTCAGCGGCTACCGGAACCGGTGTGCCAAAGAGAATATCGGATATTTCCGTAGCGACCATGGAACCGCCCCAACCATCAGAAAGCGCCGTGCGGCTGCACTGGCGGGTAATGTTTTCATAGTGCTGATCCACGCCCATATGGGTACGGTGCATCATTTCCATAATTTCCCGCATTGCCCCACGGGGAACAATTCCCATTTTCCGCCATGTCTCCAGTGTTTTGGGCGGGACTCTTTTGGCAAACGGAATTTCTCCATCGACCTGGGTATACGTTCTCTCGAGCTCTTCATAGAGCTCTTTGGCGATTTGCGCTTGTTCCTTTCCCTCTACATCGATGCCGACACTGATCGCAACGTTTTCCAGTTTAATGGGATCTTTAATTTCATAATCCAGGATATTCCCGTTCACCACTTCCCGAAAGACATCCAGCATTGACATTCCATGGTCGGTATGCGCCGCAGCGCCTGATGCCACCATGCGCGCAAAATTCCTTGCCATGATTGTATCGATGGTTGCCCCGCAAACGCCAACCTTCCCATAGGGGTCCTTAGAGTTTAAACGGCAGGGTCCCATGGAACAGTGTTTGCAGCAAGCGCTGTCCGCGCCGATAGGGCATGCCTTCATGGTAGCGGACCGGTCAAAGGCGAGCTCGACGCCATCGCTTCTGGCTTTTTCAATCATCTGCCGGGTAGATTCGCAAATGGTGATATCTTTTACGCTTAAGAGCTTGTCCTTATCTTTCGATTTTTCCATATAATCCTCCGTGTTTGTTTGAGTGTACTTGCATGAACCAATAATAATGCTGATTATGTAACATACAAGAAACATGCCACGCTTTCGGTAGGCATGACTTATGCAAATAACAATAAGCATGGGAAGCACCAATGCCACAATATGGAGGAAAAAAATGCTGAATCTTGAACAGCTCAAGACAAAACCGGAAATCATCAATGACATTGACTGGGACATGACCCCGGAAGAAGCCGTGCGCCTGTATTTGGAATGGGGGAACAACTGGGTGCACGATAAATACGTCATCCGCCATGATTCGGACGTTTCCGTGTACTTCACGGTGTATGCGTGGGACGACCCGCCCGTGATCTACCTGATCCGGCGGGATATGAAGGGGGCCGAGGAACTCGCCGTTATCCGGATGCCGGAGGCGGTAAAAAAGCGGTTTCTGGCGACCACTGGCGGCAACCGGGGTGTGTACGCCCTTGACGACGATGTAAAAGCATGGCTGCAATCACAATTTGAAACCGTGCAGTAATGAACTGTATCATTACTCTATTTATGACACATTATTGTATCATTTTAAGACAAGACATCTCATCGATAAAGATGCGGACGACACAATAAAAAGGCAGGTGTTTATGAACACGCAAGCCGCAAAAACCAATCGCCTCAAAAACGAAAAAAGCCCCTACCTGCTCCAGCATGCGGACAACCCGGTGGACTGGTACCCCTGGGGGGACGAGGCGTTTGAAAAGGCAAAAACCGAAGACAAGCCGATTCTGGTCTCCATCGGGTATTCCACGTGCCACTGGTGCCACGTCATGGCGCACGAGTCCTTTTCCGATCCGGAAACCGCCGCCCTGATGAACCGGCATTTCGTGAATATCAAGGTGGACCGGGAGGAGCGGCCGGACATCGACCGGATCTATATTTCCGCGGTTTCGGCCATGACCGGATCGGCCGGGTGGCCCCTGAATGTGTTTCTCGCACCGGACGGACGCCCCTTTTACGGCGGCACCTACTTTCCGCCGGCACGGCGCGCCGGCCCTTCGTGGCAGGAAATCCTGACGGCGGTCTCCGAGGCCTACAAGGACCCGGACAAGCGAAAAGAGCTGCTCCAGTCCGCCGACAAGATCGAAGGCTTTCTCAAGGAATACCTGGACGGCGACACGTCCGGCACGCAAGCACAGCTTCCCGGCCCGGAGATGATCGATCTGGCGATTGACGCCGTTTCTGGAACGTACGACCAGAAATACGGGGGGTTCAATACCGCCCCGAAATTTCCCATGCCGCCGATACTGAACTTTCTGCTGTTTGCCAACAGGTTTGCCGCGCACACGAAAATGCCGTCGCAGAAAAGCCGCAAGGCGATGGACATGGCCCTTCAAACCTTGGAAGAAATGGCTGCGGGCGGCATTTATGACCACCTGGGGGGCGGGTTTCACCGGTACGCCACCGACGCCGCGTGGCATGTGCCGCACTTTGAAAAAATGCTCTATGACAACGCCCAGTTGATCCGCGTGTATATTGATGCCTATGAAGCCACGGGGAACAAAACCTTCGCAACCGTCGCCAAAGAAGCGCTTGGTTACGTCCTGCGGGAGATGACCCATCCGGAAGGCGCATTTTACTCGGCGGAAGATGCGGACAGTCCTTATGTCGACCTGTCCAGGGGAGATGCCGGCGAAGCAGCGGACGGGGAAAAATCCGAAGGTGGTTTTTATGTGTGGCGCCATGACGAAATCATGCATACGTTAAATACAGTCCATGAAAACAGCGTTTTTGACATGTTTGCGTACCATTACGGCGTAAAACCGGACGGCAATGTAAAAAGCGACCCCATGGGCGAGTTTACCGGAAAAAACATACTGCACCGGGTGCGCACCATCGAAGAAACCGCAAAGCGCTTTGACCGGAGCAAAGAAGACGTTTCCCAGGCGCTTTTGCAGGCAAGGCAGACGCTTTTTGACGCGCGAAACCGCCGGCCGCGTCCCCACCTGGACGACAAGGTCCTCGTGGAATGGAACGGCCTGATGATATCCGCCCTTGCCGGGGCATACCGCGTTTTCGGGGACACACAGTATTTGAACGCTGCGGATGCGGCCATCGCCTTTATCTACGAGCGGATGTATACGCAAAGCGATACGCCGGAACTTTTCCGCCGCTGGCGGGAAGGGGAGCGAAGCATCCCCGCCATGGCCGAAGACTACGCCTTTCTCGTGCAGGGGCTGCTCGATACGTATGAGGCCGGGTTCAACGCGTCGCACCTGGAGTGGGCGGTGTCGCTGGCGAACCGGATGCTGGATCTGTTTTACGATGAGGCCCGGGGAGGGTTTTATACCACCGCGGACGGCCAGGACCGACACCTTCTCATGAAGGCCAAGGACGCCACGGACAATGTCATGCCCTCGGTGGACGCGGTTTCCGTCATGAACTTTATCCGGCTTCATCGCTACACGGGAAACCCGCTTTTTGAACAGGCGGCCGATCATACGCTCAAGGCGTCGGTAAACCGGATGAAAAAACACCCCGGCGCCATGCCGGCGATGATCCGCGCCCTTGGCATGCATCTGCTCCGGTACGTGGAAACCATTGTGGTAGGGAGCATGGATACCGAAGCAGCCGAGACCTTGACGGATGTCATCCGCGCCTATCCACGCGAGGCGGTAAGCCCCGCATGGATCGACGGGGAAGCCGACCGGGACATCCTCTCCGTGCACATGCCGCACGTGAAGGAGATGGAGAGCCCCGGAAACCGGCCCAGGGTCTTTGTCTGCTTTGACCGGACATGCCAGGCGCCGGTTACCGAACCCGAAATGCTGAAAAGTGTTCTGGATAAAGCGTTTGAATTCCCCTTGCAAGGGGTATCGTAAATGAAACGGAAAGGAGTTTTGCCATGTCCAAAAAACGGTACCGAATTGAATCAGGCTGTCCGCAGTGCGGCTGCACCTTTACCACGGTGCTGAGCCATGAAGAAATGCTGGAGAAATACGGTGATGTGCCCAACATCGAGCTGGAATGCGGGGAGTGCATGGCCAAATTCACCAAAAAAACCGAAGAGGCCTGCCCGGAATGGGCGACCGACTGCAAATCGGAAACATAAAAAGAAAGGAGGGGGAAAACAGGGCATTTATTCTGCAAGTTAATCTGGTTTGGCAGCGCTTTTTACAAACCTTTGCATTCATCAATAGACATGATGATTGGGAGGATCTCGTGGGGCACCCCTTGCGGGTGCCCGAAATCCGGGCACCCGCAAGGGGTGCCCCTACGGGGTCACATTCTGCGATAATATTTATCGTGTCTATACAAGAATGCGAAAATTAGTAACAAAATTACAGACAATCAAAAAGGAGGTTTGACTTATGGACGCAAAAGATTATTGCAATTCAATGGCAACCGAACTGACGGCCTGGAAGGCCAAGCTGTTTGACGTGATCGCCAGGACCGATAAAATGGGTACCGCGGAAAAGGACAAGGTCTGGGAATACTTCAATGAAATGAAGATCATCATCCAGGACCTCGAGGACAAGGTCGAGTCCCTTCGCACGGAATGCCCTTCCGACTGGAGTCCGCAGAAGAAGGAGATTGAAGACGCGCATGTGGATGTCCGGTCCAAGTACGACGAGACGCTTGAATACATCGGAAAGGCCTCACCGGTCTCCGTTCCGGGCTAAAGGCCCTGTCAGCGCTTCACTTTCCCCGCGCCCCTTTTACGATAGGGGCGCGGGGAAAACCCCCTTTTCGCCCACCTGCCCTTTCAAACGATAAGAACGCCTGCAATGCATCGTTCCTCTCATAATGGATGCGCCCGTAAAAAGTCGATTTTGGACGGCAAAGTAAAAAGTTCAAGATCAAGGTGCGTGCAATTTTTGAAGAATTGATAGTACTTAGCCGTACATGAGATTCTTCAAAAATTGTGCGCAACGCAGATATTGGGCTTTTTACGAAGCCGTCAAAAGTTGACATGCAAGACAATTTTGCGATACATCCAATCTAATAAAGCAAATCCCTGTCATCTCAGCCAATTGGAAAGAGCGGTGTGTCGAATGTATACCACATCGGGAGAAGTGCTGATCCTTTCTCCGCCGTGCGGATCATGCCATGTATCTCGCCAAAAGAAGCGGCAGAAATCAGACGGTCACTGCCCGTCCGGAAATCATCAATGAATGTAATGAAAAAGACTATAAAGAGGATGCACAGCGTGACCAACACCATATCTGACTGCCTGGCCGCCTACCGCCGCGCCAATCTCATTCAAATACCGGCAATCATCCACAAGATGCCCCGTTTGTCGTCGCAACTTGCACATGAAATTTATGTTTTGCGCGATGATTTGACCGGATTTGGCCTCGGTGGAAACAAAACACGAAAGGTTGACTTCCTCCTTGGCGATGCGCTCGCGCGGAAAGCAACCACGGTTGTCACCATGAAGGCCACGAGCTTCAGTCGAAACGCCGCGGCCGGGGCGGCGGCCTGCGGGTTACAATGCCACGTGGTCCTGCCGGGCACTGAATCGGATCAGAATCCCTTGAGTCAATCCGTCTTTGCAAAGTGGGGCGCCAGGCTTCACTACCAGGCAAGCCGCAAGAAGGCATTGGAAGAGGGCCTGGAATCGGTCGTTGCGTCCTTGCGGGACCAGGGAGAGGATGTCTATGTGCTGCACCCGGGCGGAAGCGACCCGATCGGGGCAATCAGCTATGTGAGCGTCTTGGGAGAAATTTGCGATTTTTCTGAACGAACCGGCATTCATTTCTCCCGCATTGTGCATTCCACCAGTTCAGCGGGAACACAGGCAGGACTGGTTGTGGGGCAGTGTATTGCCGGCTACGATACGCAGGTCATTGGTATCAGCGCCGCCAGACCGGCGTCCGAGCAGTTTTCGCTGGTCCATGCGCTTGCACAAGCCACGGCGCAACTGCTGGGTACGCAGATGGACCCGGGCAAAATCATCGTCGATGACAGCTTCGTTGGCCCCGGTTACGCCTGTGCGTCAAAGCAAGGCGAGGCCGCATCGCAGACCTTTGCGGAGTTGGAAGGTATTCTCCTGGACTCAGTCTTTCACAACACGATCCTGTGGGGGAACGCAGCCGCCGGAAGCGGTGATCAGGTGCATCTTGGCGACCCCGGTGACTTGAACTTGAACCACAGCC
>JAWOAV010000018.1:0-10546 GCA_046498365.1 Desulfosalsimonadaceae bacterium | reverse complement strand
CACATACAAACAAAAAATATATTTGTTCCGGGCTCTTAATGAATCCGGCAAACGGCTCAGAATAGTTGTGACCGTTGGCAATGGAAAAGAGTGAAGCAGCTGGCGCGAACTATGACTTCTGCAGGAAGCGGGAGTTAAGGAAAGGGGAAGAGGGGCTTTGACGCCCATTTTCCATTTGTAACCTTTTTGTGCCTCCAAAACTTGCAGCACTTGTTGTGACCCTCTTGAACTGAAACATAACAGGTTGGAAATATGGAACAATTTAAAGAGAAAGCGTATTTCAGGCAGAATGAATTGGCCAAGCGATGGAGTTGTTCTCCCGGTACGATTATAAATTATCGGAAAAATGGCTTGCTGCCGTATTTCCAGTTGCCCGGGAGCAGCAATGTCCTGTATCCTTGCGATAAGATCTTTGAGATCGAGAAGGTCAACACCAAAGAAATGAATCAGAAAGGCGGTGATAAGAAAAAACTGGCTGAGATTAAAAAGGTAGAGCCGTGTGTATCTTCTCCACGGAAACAATGGAGGATATGACATGGCGAAAAAGAAACTGAATCACCATCTGTATCAAGATCCAAAAAGCGAAGTCTGGTATTTTCAGAAAAAAGTGCGGGGAGTGGCAAAACCGTATAAGCTGTCACTTGAAACAACCTCTGTGACGGCGGCCAGGACAAAACGGGATGAACATCTGAAGCAGATTGAATATCACGGATTCATCCCGGCACTGGAGCGTGAAATGCCTCCTGCCGATGTTCAAGGCAAGGTGTTTGGCGAAGTTGCCGTGGAATGGTCAAAAATCGCAAAAAGCAAACTTGCAATCACAACCTTTGAAAGCTATCAAAAAGTCATGAACACGCATATACTACCGCATTTTGGCAATATGCCGATCGCATCTATCAGCGGGCTGGATATTGAAGTGTTCATCAGCAAACTTACATGTAAAAACAAGACGAAGTTGACAATTCTGACCCCTCTTCGGAACGTATTTGTTTTTGCCAAGAAACATAAAATCATTCAGGCTAATCCCTTTGCCGATGTTGAGCCGATAAAACATCCCAAAAGGACCAAAGCCAGGGCGCTTACCTTAAAGGAAATCAACAATTTCCTGGGTACCGTAAATGAGCATTGGGTGCCGTTATTTGTTTTTCTGTTTTTTTCCGGTGCAAGAATAGCCGAGGCAACAGGGTTAAAATGGAAGCGTGTCAACCTTAAAAAGGGTACAGTTCGAATTGAAAAAAACCTTGTCCGTGGCAGAGGAGGCAGGCTTATTTACAAGGAGCCCAAAACGGATACTTCCAACCGGGAGATAAAACTTCCAGCCTTCGTGCTTGAATCATTGCAGGAGCAAAGAAAACGAACCTGGAAGGGAAATGGCGACAATTTCGTCTTTATAAACAAGATTGGCAATCCAATCAACCGGCAGACATTGAATGAAAGCGTGATCAATCCGACCTTGAAAAAGATTGGTGTAACCCAGAAAATCAGCATCAAGGATACACGGGCGTCATTCATTACCAATTCGCTGGACGTGACAGAGCGCTTAAGCTTTATCCAAGGACACTGCGGGTTTGCGACACCACGCATGATAATTGACCACTATTACCGGGCTGTTCCTTCGCCGGAAGACGGGAGCCACATCGAGAGGGCTTGGAATTCTACCAGGATTCTACCAGACCCCAAGCAGGTCAAAACAAAAGGTGTTGAATAAACGAGGAAAAAGTGGTGCCGGAGGCGAGACTCGAACTCGCAAGGGCTTGCACCCGGAGGATTTTGAGTCCTCTGCGTCTACCAATTCCACCACTCCGGCACAACAGCAATTGGGTTATAGGACAAATCAAAGCGCATGTCAATAGGCTCTGTTCGTCAGCCCCGGGACGGACCTATTAGGCAGGCCTCCCGGATGTCTTTCGCGGATACGGATCCTTCCCGCAATATCTTCGGCGGAAAAACCGTAACGTCAACCACCGTTGACCCAACGCCCCCGCCAAGCCGTCCCGCATCCAGCACCAGGTCGGCCTCCCGCAATATCGATTCGGGCATCTCGCCGATACTTGCGCACCCCGGAGCCCCCGAAAGGTTGGCGGATGTGGCCGTCACAGGAACGCCTGCGTCCGCCAGCAGCCGTTTCGCCGCCGGATGTAGCGGCAGCCGGATACCGATCTTTCCGGTTTTTGCCGTAAGATTTTCCGGCAGAAAGCCGGAGGCGCGGAATACCAGGGTCACCCTCCCGGGCCACAGGCGCTCCATAATTTGCCGGGCCGCATCCGGGATCTCGGCAACAAGGGGCAAAATATCCGCTTTTTGATTGATCAGAATGGAAACGGGCTTGGTCTCCATCCGCCGCTTTATGGAAAACACCCGGCTGACGGCGTCCCGGTTGGTCGCATCCGCGCCGAGGCCATAGAGCATGCTGGTGGGATACACCACCACGCCGCCGGACTTTATAATGTCAAGCGCACGGCGTATCCCCCCGGGATCGGGCGCTTCGGGATCGATGTGCAGATGTTTCTTATCCGGCAAAACTTCTTGCCTTCCGGTTTACCTCGGCCGCCATTTTCGCCTTGTAGCCGTCAACCTTCTCTGCAAGATCAGGGTCCGAAACAGACAGGATCTGCGCGGCGAACACCGCCGCGTTTTTGGCCCCCGGCTTGCCCACGGCCATGGTGGCCACGGGGATGCCGGGCGGCATCTGGACCGTGGACAAAAGCGCGTCAAAACCGCTCAGCGCCGACGAATCAATGGGTACGCCGATAATGGGCAGAGACGAATGCGCCGCCATGGCGCCGGCAAGATGGGCGGCATGGCCGGCCCCGGCAATGATGATTTTCATTCCCCGCTCCCGTGCGCCTTTTGCAAAAACCGAGGCTTCCGCCGGCGTCCGGTGGGCGGAGCAGACAAGGATTTCATAGGATATGCCGAACTGAAGGAGAACGTCCGCCGCCGCCGCCATTACGGAGAGATCCGAATCGCTCCCCATGACAATGCCCACTGCGGGCGGGGTGCCCAACCGCTTCATCGCCCTGTGGCCGATATCCGGCCGATAATATACATTTTCAAAGGAAACGGCGGATACCACTTCATAGGCCGCCGAAACGGCCTTCTCCAGGGTTTCCCCCATGGCGGTCACGCCCAATACCCGCCCGCCGGCGGTGACGACTTTTCCATCCTTTTCCGCCGTCCCTGCATGGAAAACCGCCTTATCGCCAGACATGGGGGCATTTTCCAAGCCGGTGACCGGCATGCCCTTGTCGTATTTTTCCGGATACCCCTTGGCGGCCATGACCACACAGGCGGCAGGGCGCTCATCAATGTCGATTGAATAATGCTCCAGCCCGCCGTCGATGGATGCCTGTATCAGGGGGACGATATCGTTTTTCGTACGCATGAGAATCGGCTGGGTTTCCGGGTCGCCAAAACGGCAGTTGAATTCCACCACCTTTACCTTGTCGCCGCTGATCATCAACCCGGCATACAAAACCCCCTTGTATGGCACGTTTTCGGCCGCCATGGCCTTCACGGTGGGGATCATGACCTGGTCCATGATCTTCCGGCGCATTACAACATCGACTACCGGCGCCGGTGAAATCGCTCCCATGCCCCCCGTGTTGGGCCCCTTGTCGCCGGCATACACGGCCTTGTGGTCCTGGGATGCAGGGAGCGGAAGCACGGTTTTCCCATCGGTAAAAGCGATAAAGGATGCTTCCTCCCCTTCCAGGTATTCCTCGATCAAAACGGCGGCGCCGGCTTCGCCGAACACCCGCTGTTTCATGATCCGCTCCAGCGCTTCTTCGGCCGCCGACCGCGTCTCACAGATCACGACCCCTTTGCCGGCAGCCAGCCCGTCGGCCTTGACCACAACGGGGAAATCCATTTTCTCCAAATATAATACCGCGTGATCATAGCTGGTAAACATCCGCCCTTTTGCGGTGGGGATGTTGTACTTGCCCATAAGGCGCTTGGCAAAAGACTTGCTCCCCTCAAGCTGGGCGGCCGCCTTTTTCGGGCCGAACACCTTGAGCCCCGCTTTTTCAAAAACATCCACAATACCGGCCACCAGCGGATCCTCCGGTCCGACCACCGTCAAATCCACCTGGTTTTCCAGCGCAAACGCCTGTAAGGCGGGAATGTCGTTTGCATCTATGGCAATGCATTCCGCCAGCCCTGAAATGCCGGCATTGCCCGGTGCGCAATAAATGGTTTCCACTTCCGGGCTTTGGGAAATTTTCCATGCAAGAGCGTGCTCCCGGCCGCCGCCGCCGACAATCAGTATTTTCATTGAAACCGCTACTCCTTTTTGGTCATTTCCATTTTTTGGAAAGCTCACACGGCTACCGGCTTCTTTTTTTCCAAAGCCAGTTCGATGAGCCTTTCCAATAACTGTGAATAAGACATCCCGGCTTGAGCAGCCGCCAGGGGCAGCAGGCTGTTTTCGGTCATACCGGGGATGGTGTTGGTTTCCAGTACGTAAATCCGGTTGTCATGGATGATCATGTCCGTCCGGCTGCATCCGCTGCAGAACAGGGCTCTGTGCGCCGCAAGTGCTATCTCCCGGGCCTTTTGAGTCAGGGCGTCGCTTATCCGGGCCGGGCAGATTTCAAGGGTTTCACCGGGAGTATATTTGGCCTTGTAGTCAAAAAATTCATAGCCGTTTTTGGGTATGATCTCCACGATGGGCAGTGCCTCCGGATGCGCATTTCCCAGAACCCCCCCGGTGATTTCCGTACCTGTGAGGTACTGCTCCGCAAACACGACGTTGTCATGCAAAAACGCCTTCTCGATGGCTGGAAAAAACGATTCCCTGGAGCGCACGATGCTCATGCCGATACTCGATCCGCCCGAAGCGGGCTTAATCACCAAAGGAAGCCCCAGGCGCTCGATGCACAACTCCGCATCCGCTTCACCCTTGCTTTCCATTTCCATGGCGATATAACCGGGCACGGGTATCCCCGCCTTCTCATAAAAAAACTTGGACACCAGCTTGTTCATGGCAATGGCACTCCCCATGACCCCGGTGCATTGGTAGGGAATATTCAGAAGATCCAGGTACCCCTGGACCGTGCCGTCTTCCCCGTTTGTCCCGTGAAGAATCACCAGGGCGGCGTCAATGGCGCCGGCTTCGGCCGCCAACCGGCCGAGATCAGTGGCCGTATCATATCGGACGACCGCATACCTCTCCGGATCAAGGGCATGGAAAACCCGATCCCCCCCTTTCAGGGAGATTTCCCGCTCGCCGGATGTCCCGCCTGAAATCAACGCGAGGCGCAATTTTCGGTTTTCTTTTCCACCTGGCGCTGCCATGATTCTCCTTTTCAGCGGCTGAAGATTTCGTTTTTGGCCTGTTGGTACTCTTCCTGGGTGATCAGGTCGTTTTCCAGTAGCCGGGCCAGCTCGGAGAGTTCACGCACGCAGGATGTGTCCGGGGATTCCAGGTATCGTTGTGCCGGGTCTCCGTCATGTTCAAGCAGCGAGGCGGATTGCCGGCTGTCGGTCACCTTCATGGATGCCAGGCCGCCGAAAAGACGGATCTCTATATTTTTGCCCCGGTACTCGGGCCCTGCCAACACCTCTGCAATCCCGCTGCTTTGCTTTTTCAGGGAATACAGAATATAAGCGATCGTGCCCGCCGCTCCAAGGCCCAATCCCAGGAGAATCCATGCGAAATAGCGTATGATAAACCCGAAAAAAACGACCAGAAGCGCAACGAGCAAAAGCATCCCTACGTGAAAAAAAAGAATGACAAAGGCCAGCAAAACGCCCTTGGTAAGACTGGTATCCTCTAAATTGAACCTGTTTTTCCACATGACAAAAACCCTGTCGCAAACAAACGATAAGCGCTGCGTTTATCGGGAAAATTCACTTGCAGCATCCGGGCGTGCCCTTTTGGCTGCCCTTCACGTACCTTTTTTTTCCGGGGTCGTATCCGCCGCCATTTTGCTCACAAGGGCTTCTTCATATTTCTGGGGAATTTCAAACTGGATGGCGCGATTGGTCAATGTGTTAAATTTCATAATGAGAAAATTCAATTTTTTCATCGCTTTGTATCGCTGCTGTTCATCCTTCAGGCTTGAGAGCATTTTTTCCGTGGTAATGATTTCTTTCTGGAGTTCGACTTCGGGCGGAAGGCAATCGGCGTTTTTTAATATCTTGTAGGCCAGTCGAAGCTCCTGCGGAACCCGACTCATGTCTTCAGGTGCCAGTGGCTTTCCCGCACCTTCAAGATTTTTGAACTCCCCGTTTCTCTGGGCGGCGAGGATTCTTTCTTCCACCAGTTTTTCAAAGCCGGTAAACATACGCGTCAATTATTATATGGATTTTATGCCGGTTACAATGTATTGTAATAACAAATAATTTGATGGGCGTCCCACCTTTTTTTCCATTGCTTTTGTCTTTGAATCTCTGTGTCTCCTCTGTGCCCTCTGTGGTAAAACCACCCTCCCCGCATTTTCTGCCCCACTTGATCTTTTTTTTTGAGATGGCTTGTAATATACAAAGCCTCTCTGAAAAAATCAACAGAGAGGCTTTTCTTTTAATTTGGTGGCGATGCAGGGATTTGAACCCCGGACGCTGCGGATATGAGCCGCATGCTCTGACCAACTGAGCTACATCGCCTTATGTGGTTTCGTTTTTAAAAGAAGACTTAATTAACAGCAACCCAAAGGCAAGTCAAGCCAAAAAGAGCATTACGGACGATTTATTCCTCCCCGGCCGCCGATGACGCGACAACCTCCACGTTCAACTCTTCTGCCGCCTCGGGCAGATCTGCAAAAGCAACCATAAACGGCATGGATGCCTCGGGCGCAACCTGGGCGGCAGTATCTTCTGCCGGACGGCTCAGCCCGTTTTCAATTTCTGTAAGCGTCATCGTTGCAAGCGCATCGGTTTCATACACCACGCCCGCGTATACAGGCGCCGATGACTGGATCTGTTCGCCATCGCTGTCATAGAGATTTCCCCGCACCTGGATCCGGTCCCGGGAATGGCCATAGCGATTGGTAATGCTGCCGGTAACCACCATTAGCTCGCCGACATTTTCATTGTTGACGAACTGGTAATCCGGGGTCGATATGGCGATTTGAAGCTTTCCATCGGGATCAACCGCCCCTACGGGAGCGGATGTTTCCGGGGGTGCCGGCGCCTGAGAGCCCTGCATGTAAAAATAACCGCCCACGGCAATCGCCAAAAGAATCAAAAGAATGACAACGATTTTTAAAGAGCTGGATTTTTCTCCTTTTTCCGGAATTACCGAACTGGGCGGCACCCGACCGGCCCCCTGCTCCTTATCCCTGTCAAAGGGCTCCCCACGAGTTTCTGCTGACGACGCAGCTTTTCCCATGCCGGCGGCCACGGCCGCCGCTTCCGGGGCGGATTCCTCGCGGCTTTCAGTGTAGGTTTCCATGGAGAATTTTTCCGTCTTCTCCTCATCCGAAACCGCTGTATCCTCTTTTACCGTTTCAAGGTCAAGATCAAACGCCCTTTCATCCGCCGCTTCGGTGCCTGTTGCGTCCGCCTCGGTTTCAAAATCCAGTTCAAACGTTTCTTCATCCCCGTCACTGTCCGGCTCACGGGATTCTTCTTCTATATCGAGGAAATCTTCGACCTCCGTCAGGTCGAATTCGTCTTCCTCAAAAATATCGGCTGTGGTGTCATCCCCTTTTGCAGCAGGTTTTTCATCTTCCAGGTCAAAATCCAGTTCAAAATCGAGATCAAAGTCCTCATCAGCCTTATCCGCAACCGCTTCGTCCGCCTGGTCATCAATTTCGTCGAGATCAAAATCCAGGGTTTCCTGCTTCTCTTCGTCGGAAGCGGCGGTTCCCGGCTGCTGCCCTGCTTCTTCGGGTTCAAGATCCAGCTCAACCGTAAACTCATCGTCAGACGATCCGGCGGATTCCGCATCTTTTTCCTTCTGCTCCCCAGCCTGCGCATCGTCGCCGAGATCCAGGCCGAAGTCCTCCGTTGCAATCGCTCCGTCCATATCGTTCTCGACAAGGTCGATTTCGTACTCCCTTTCCGTGGCTTCGGATCCGTCCTCCTCCAGGTCCAGCTCGAATTCTTCCCCGGCAGATGGCCCAACCGCTTCAGGGCTCTCCTCAACGGTTTCCTCCAGATCCAGCTCAAACGCTTCCAGGTCCGGGTCTATTCCCAGTTCGTCTTCCGTAAAAGCATCCTTGTCCAGACCTGTCGTTTCAGTGGAGGCATCCCCCGCAGCTTCCGTCGTTTCCTCAAAAGAGGTTTCTCCCACGGTCTCCTTGTCATCCAGCCAGTCGGTTTCCCGGTCAAAGGTTTCAAGATCCGTTTCCATACTGGTTTTTTCAATATCCTCCACCTGTATGGTGTCCTCCGTAGGCTGAAGCTCCTCGAGGTCGATCGTCGAGGTCTCTTCAAGCGTTTCCACGCTTTCCCCTTCCTCGAAACTCGTTCCCTCATCGAACTCGTCGATCATTCCTTCCACCTGGTTCTCAAAATCGGTGGTTGTGCCAAGCCCGGAATCCTCTGTGGCCTCGGCGGTTTCTTCAAAATCGCTCTCATCGTAAGTGGCATCCCAGTCTCGGGTTTCTTCAACGGTTTTCCCGTCAGGACCTTTTCTGGAACCGGAGGATTTCGGATGAACCAGGAACATGTTTTTACATGTGGAACAACGCGCCCAGATTCCTTCGGGCTTTACAAGATCTTCATTTACTTTGTACCTGGTACCGCAGGATTCGCAGGTTATAATCATTTTGCGTCCTCGCTGGTTATTATGTTTTCAATTCATAAATTGCCGGTAAATGCCGGTATTTTTCGGCATAATCCAGACCATATCCCACAAGAAACCCTTTTTCTATGCGATGCCCTGCATAATCGGCTGCCAATTGACAACTGCGCCGCTCATGCTTGTCAATGAAAGCGCAAACCTTTATGCTTTCCGGGTGAAAGGATTCAAGATATAAAAGCAAATCCTTTATTGTAAAACCTGTATCAAGTATATCTTCTACGATCAGCACGTGCTTTCCGGCAATATCGGTTTTTATGCCGGCAATCCGTTCGATGTTTTCCGTGGAGGTATCCCCTTTGCCATAACTGGCGCACCACGTGAAGTCAATTGTAACCGGAATCGTCAGCTTTCGGACAAGATCTGCCAAGAATACGAAAGCCCCTTTTAAAACCCCTATGATCACCAGGTCTTTATCCTTGTAATCTTTGGATATTTTTTCTGCAAGGACGGCAACTTTTTCTTCGATTTCGTGAGCGGTCAGGAGAGGCGAAACATCGCGCATAGTAAATATTCGACCTGTCGTTTCAAAGATTTCTTCCGAGCCGGCAGACCTTGCAAAGCCTCTAATACCGGGCAAGACGTACATTGAAAAGAAACAGATTTCTGAAGACAAGGGCTCATCCGCCGGGATTTTTGCCCATATTTTTTTAATTAGCTCATAAAGCGCTTTTTGTCAATAGAATTACTTGATTTTGCCCTATTGGTCCACCGGACAATGCGCGGATCACGTCGGGCAAGCAGCTTGGGCCGCCAGCGCCGCGAGCCGACGAATAAAAAAACCGGGAGCAGAGGAGTTAATACACGCTGTGCTTCCGGTTCAAAACGAAAACTATCAGAAGATTGAGGCGCCGAGTTCCGGGGCTGTTTCCAGGAGCTCGGCATCGGTTACAATCCCGTCTCGGATAATTGCTTTATCAGCGTTTTCTGCTTTTCGTTCAACTGTTTCGGCCACTTCACATCGATGACGACATAAAGATCCCCTCTGCCGCCGCCTTTCATATGCGGCAGTCCCTGTCCGGCAACACGCAGCCTGCTTTTCGGCTTCGTACCGGGGGCCACTTTCATGCTGAGATGTTTCCCCTCTATGGTAGGAACGTCTATCTTTGTTCCCAGAAGGGCTTCGGTCAGCTTGACCTGCCTGTCGACGTATAGGTCATATTCCTTTTGCGTGAAAACGGGATCCTGCACGATTTTCGAACGAATATACAAATCCCCGGCAGGCCCGCCATATGGGCTTGGCTCCCCTTTTCCGGTCAGCCGGATCTTTTTCCCGGAAATCAGCCCTTTCGGAATTTTAACGGCAATCGCTTCTGTGCCGCCGGACGCGTTTGTAATGGTAATGGTTTTGGATGTACCGCCCGCGACTTCCTGGAGGGTCAGGGGGATCTCATATTCAATATCGCGCCCCTTCCGCTGCACCTGCTGCCCACCGCCACGGTTTCCGAAACCGAAAAGGCTCTCCGGATCAAACGAGTAATGGGTGCTGCTCCGGCGCCCCCGGCTTTTCTGCCCGCCGGAAGTAAAAAACGATGCCCCGCCGAATCCGAATTCCTTCAAAATATCGCCCAAATCGAAATCTTTGAAAATATCTTCCTGGCTGTATCGCTGCTGGAAGTCCTCCGAACCGTACGTATCATATTGCTTGCGCTTCTCCGCATCGCTTAACACCGCGTACGCTTCACTGATTTCCTTGAATTTTTCCTCGTTTTCCTTGGAACCCGCACTGTGGTCCGGATGATACTTCATCGCCAGCTTGCGATATGCCTTTTTTATATCATCCTGCGATGCATCCTT
>JAWOAV010000146.1:0-11369 GCA_046498365.1 Desulfosalsimonadaceae bacterium | reverse complement strand
CCGACAGTCCGCACCGCGTGGCGGCCGAGGTGAACCTAGCGCTGTTCGGCTGGAACCTGACGGGCGACTTCGACGCCCGACTGGCGGCGCAGGCGCCCCGGAGAAAAACGATTCGACACTGCAGGCCCGGATCAGTGACTACCTGACGCATATGCAGGACATCCAATCGCCGGAACTATACAACCGTCTATACGCATGGGCAGTGCTGCTGAAAGACCACTATGCCCGAATGCTGCCCGTGCAGGAAAAATTCTATAACCTTGTGCTTCAAAAAGCCTACCCTTCCGGAGGGGAATACAAACGTTTCCTAGCCGAACTTGCCGATGCGGAAAACGGGATTGACCAACTGGTACTCGCCGCCCAGAAAGACAAAGAGCAAGCCGGAATTATCATAGCGAACAAACAAAAAGCGTTTCAGCAGGTTCGGGAAAGGGAGATAAGGGAAGCTTTTGGCAGCGAATGGGTGTGAATCTAAAACAGCCGGCGCATTTCTTCGGCGCGGAGCCTTTCACAGCTTTTTTCTATCTGTTTGATCACCTCCCTGGACGCCTCCGTGGTATGAACTTCGTTTTTCAAATACTCGTAGAGTTCCTTTTCGGCTTTTTCCAGCCGGTTCAAATACCGGCGATATTCACCGCGATTCAGGTACGCCCTCTTGAGGAGGTCTGCAAAGGTTTCGGCGGATACCGTCAGCATGGCCAGGTAGTGCTCCTCCATGACCCGGATCACCCGCACCTGCTTTTCCGCCAGCGTTCTTTGCTGCTTTTCCGCAGTGATGTCACTTTCTGAAAAGTAATCCTTGAGGTCATAGTGAATTTTCTCGCCTGCGGAAGCCTCTTTGTAGGCCTTGTCCAGGGCCTTCTTCTGGGGGGCGAGAATCCCTTGGGCAAACGAACGGACGCCGGCCTTGTACTGGTTGACCTTCTGCATATGGTGCAGAAACAGGATCGGGATCAGGATCATCCAGACCGAAACCTCGGGTTTTTTCACCACTTCGTTTCCCAGCCGGTAGGCAAACTGCTCTTCATGTGCATAAATCAGGTCGTATTTGTCGTCGATTGAAAGCGTCAATGTTTCATCGTCTCCGTATGGCGTTACCCTCTTCCCCTCCTGGTCTTTTCCCCGGAAAAAGACAGCCGCTGATGCGCCCCTTGTTTCACGTCCGCCGTCACGTCCGCCGCCATCACCCGGACTTTACCACCAGGATGGAGGCTTTGGGGAGGTTTCGGATGAGCTTTGCGCTGATATCTCCCAGCACGAATTCTTCGGATTTCGACATCTGCTTCCGCCCGATCACGACCATATCGAATCCGCCCTTTTTAAAATAGTCGATGATCCCTTCGGAAACCGATGAATATCCCTTAACAAGTTCGATTTGGATATTATCCCCATTGAAACCCTTTTCCTCGACAAGGCGCTGTTTCGTGTCCTCAAGCATTTTTTCAAGCCGGGCCGGCATTTCCGCCATAAATTTTTTCCCCATGAGTTCCTCGCCCGAACTCGGCTCGCGGAATATGTGGATCAGGGTAAAGGTGTTGTCATCGCACAGGGACATGTTGAGCAAAAACTCGATGACGCCCTTGGAGCTCTTCGAATCATTTAAGGGAACAAGCATTGAATTTCCCAAAACAGTCTCCTTCTGCCCGCTCACGGAATCCGTTAACGATGGCCAAATACATATGGATATAAATACGGGGGCGTATGTTTGCCCCAAAGCGCCGCGTCTTTTACCAAAGCCCTCCGGACGGCATCATGATGGAAGGCAATAGGCATCGACCGCCCTGTTCAAATCCTCCAGAAATTCATCGATGGATTCGTAAAATACCTGGGCCTTTCCTGAAAAATGAAGCAGGATATCATTCAACTGCTCCGGAATGTAGGGGTAGAGCTTTTTCAGGTTGACAAACCGGTATTTGTCCAGAATCGAGAAATCTCCGGCATCGATACGGTCCCCCAGGTCCTTGTACCGGGCGGTATCCGAGGTGATCATGTACAGGTCGTGAAACCCCTTGCCCAGCAAATACAGCAGTATGTTGCCCAGGCCGAAGATGTCCAGCCCAAAAGGATTTTCAGGGGCATCGTAATCATAGTCAAAGTCGATCCAGACCATGTTGTTTGTTTTCTTCTCAATCACGAGGTGGTCACTCCGGATGTCACCGTGCCGGTATCCCCGGATATGCAATTCGCGGATGGCGGCAATAGACGGAAGCGCCTGCTTCAGCAGCTCCGGCATCAGATTTTCAAAGTATTCCCGGTGATCCATGGGAAGGCTGTCGAGCCGGACGAAAAGATTGGTCCCCCGGACGATATCAAGCACCCGGATATTGTTCTGGTTCTGATCTCTGAAAACCTCCCCCTGCATGAACAGGGGGTTCCCCCGCATGCATTCCAGGACCTCCCCTTCTTTTTCCGGGTTCCGGTAGCACCGGATTTTAACCCCTCCCAGGGATGTGAAAAAACTTTCGAAATATGCGAACTTGATAATCTTGCGGCTGCCGTCTTCCAGGTCAATGGCCCGCTTGACCCAGAACTTCGGATCCTCGATGCCGAAGCGCCGCTCTTTTTCGTGTCCGGTTATCCGGTAGAAGCGACCGCCGATTTCAATTTCATCATCGTAGTCGATATTGAAGAAATCCGTAATATCGTCAATCTTCGGCGACATTACACCTGCCCTCGCACCCTCGGCGGCAGCGTGTCCATGGTCATCTTGATATGCTCAACGAAATTTTTCAATCCGTTGCACTCGATCAGCACGCCGAGCTGGGCGGCCAGTACGCTCAGGGACTCCACATCCTCTTCATTGATATCGACCGGCTTTTCGTCATAAATCCGAATCACGCCGATAACCACTTCCCTGAATTTGATGGGGATCGACAGCATGGAGACGATGCCTTCTTTCTCAGCGGATTCCGGGTACTGCACCCGTTCATCGCTTTTCAGGTCGCCGATATATTCCGGTTTGCCCGTGCAAAGGGCGCTCTGGCTCTTATCCGCGCATACGGGCCCTTTTTCCAGGTAGGCCTCGCTGATCCCGTAGCTGCTGACCCGGAAAAGCTGCCCCTCGATTTCATCCAGAAGCATGATGCTCGCCCCCTTGATTTTAAAGGTCTTGCACATGCCTTCGACCAGGTGATTGGCCAGCAGGTTGAAATCCTCATACGTCGCAATGGCATTGCTGATCGCTCTGAAATGCTTCAGATCGAATTTTCTTTCCTGCATTTGACTCAATGGGCCCCTCCTTGTTAAGCAGGTTCGTCGATGGATTGGCAAGGCGCGCCTACGGCAGCCGCAAGCGCACATCCCACCGGCCGACATCCGTGGGTCGCTGCATTGATGCCGCAAGCTTTTTGAGAAACTCTTTCCGGGGGATTTCCGCGGCCCCCATGCGTATCAGATGGGGGGTCGTCATCTGGCAGTCGATCATGTCAAACCCCTTTTCCTGCAAATGCGCGCAAAGCGCCACAAGGGCGGTTTTGGATGCATCGGAGATTCGGGTGAACATCGATTCCCCGAAAAAAATCCCCCCCAGGGAAATCCCGTAAAGCCCGCCGGCAAGGCGACCCTCATGCCATGTTTCAACGCAATGGGCATACCCCATCTCGTGAAGGCCCGTATACGCTTGCATCATATCGTCGACAAGCCACGTCTGCTCCCCGTTTTCGATACGGACCCGCGCGCATTCCTCGATGACCCGGTCAAAAACCGTATCGGAACTGACCGTAAAAACTCCCTTGCGAATGGTCCTGCGAAGCCGCCTGCTGATCCGGATGTCCTGCGGATATAAAACCAGCCTTGGATCCGGGGACCACCAGAGGATGGGATCCTCCTCTGAAAACCACGGGAAAATACCCATCCGGTATGCCATGAGCAGGCGGGATTCGCTTAAATCCCCGCCGATTGCAAGCAGCCCGCTATTGGACGCAAAATGGGCCGGTGGAAACGAAATTCTGTCTGAAAGCCGAAAAATGGGCATTGCTGTTTCAGCTGTATGTAAAAAAGGGCTTGTCGTCCTTTATCTTTACAAATACGCTCCCGCCGTTTACGAGCTTGCCGAACAGGATTTCATCCGTGAGAACATCCTTGATTTCCTTCTGTATCACCCTGTCAAGCGGCCTCGCCCCGAAATGCGGGTCGTAGCCCTTTTTGGCCATCCAGCGCCTAGCATTTGCAGACAGGCGCACCTCCACCTTTTTTGCGGCAAGCTGCGGGCGAAGCTCATCGATGAACTTATCCACCACCTGCTCCATGATCTCGATGGTCAGCGGCCTGAACGAAATGATGTCATCAAGCCGGTTCCGGAATTCCGGGCTGAAAAAGGTTTCAACCGCTTTTTTCCCTTTTCCGGAAACATCTTCTGCCCCTGCGCCGAAGCCGATGGTGTTCGCTGCCAATTCCCGGGCCCCGGCATTGGATGTCATGACCAGAATGACATTCCTGAAATCGGCGACTTTGCCGTTGTTGTCCGTCAGCGCGGCATGGTCCATCACCTGCAGCAAGATGTTGTACATATCAATGTGGGCCTTTTCAATCTCATCGAGAAGCAGGACCGCATAGGGATTTTTGCGGATCTGGTCCGTGAGCAGCCCCCCCTGGTCAAAGCCGATATATCCCGGCGGGGCGCCGATGAGGCGTGCAACCGCATGCTTTTCCATGTATTCACTCATATCGAAGCGAAGGAACTTGACCCCCAGTATGCGGGAAAGCTGGCGCGCTACCTCTGTTTTGCCGACACCCGTGGGGCCGGTGAACAAAAACGAGCCGATCGGGCGTTCCGGCGCGCCAAGCCCGGCCCGGGAGCGCTTGATCGCCGCCACCATGGAATCAATGGCCTGATCCTGGCCGAAAATTTTGGCCTGCAGCCGCTCCGACAGGTGGGCCAGGCTTACCTTGTCCGAAGAGCTGACCCGCTGGGACGGAATGCGGGCGATCCTGGCCACGACCTTTTCGATATCGCCGGGCTGTACCCGTTTTCGGTTCGCCGCGCCGGTCAGCCGGATCAAAACGCCCGCCTCGTCGATCACATCGATGGCCTTGTCCGGCAGGAACCGTTCGTTCATGTACTTGGCCGAGAGTTCCGCCGCTGCCTTGAGCGACGAATCGGTATACTGTATGCCGTGATGCTCCTCGTAGTAGCTTTTCAGCCCCTTTAATATTTTTACCGTGTCGGCCACCGACGGCTCGGTGATATCAATTTTTTCGAAGCGCCGGGAAAACGCCCGGTCTTTTTCAAAATAATTCTTGTATTCCTCGTAGGTGGTCGAACCGATGCAGCGCAGCTGGCCCACGACAAGGGCCGGTTTCAGGATATTGGATGCATCCATGGACCCGTTGCTGGTAGCCCCGGCCCCGATGATGGTATGAATCTCATCGATGAACAAGATGGCATTTTGCTTTTGCTGCAAAGAAGAGATAACCCCCTTCAGCCGATGCTCAAAATCGCCCCGGTACTTTGTCCCGGCGAGCAAAGCACCCAGATCCAGGGAATAGATGCGGGCGCCGGCCAGGACGTCGGGGATGTTTTCCTCCGCGATGCGAATGGCGAGCCCTTCGGCCATGGCGGTTTTGCCTACACCCGGGTCCCCCACGAACACGGGGTTGTTTTTGCGGCGCCGGCACAGCACGCGAACGATCCGGTCCATTTCACTATCCCGGCCGATGAGCGGATCGAGCCGCCCCTGCAGCGCCCTGTCCACCAGGTCGATGGTAAACAGGTCCAGGGGATCGCTCGATTTTTTCTTGACTTTTTTGCCGGTGATCATCCCGCCGTCCGGGGCCTCCTTGAACATCTCATTTTCATATCCGTGAGAAATCACGTTCAAAACGTCAAGGCGGGTAATCCCCTCTGCGGCCATAAAAAAAGCGGCATGGGATTTCTTTTCCTCCAGCATGGAGGCAAGGATATCCCCCACATACACGGAATCTTTTTCAGAGGATCTTGCGTGGTTGACGGCTCGCTGGATCACGCGCTGGAAACGGATAGTCTGCTGCAGGATATATTCCTGGGTCTCCGGCACGCGCTCCAGTTTTTCATCAAAAAAACGCTCAATTTCATTTTGCAGGCTTTCAACGTTGCCGCCGCAGTTTTCAATGATCTCGATCCCCACGGAGTCATGCAGAATCGCATACAACATATGTTCCACGCACACATACTCATGTCTGCGTTTCCTGGCCTCCTTGACCGCCTGGCTAAGAACGACACTTAGTCCCTTGCTGATCATAATGTCACACCTTCTCCATAGTACATTTTAATGGGAAGCCCCTTTGCGATGCCAGTTCATGCACGGTTTCAACCTTGGTTTCGGCAACTTCGTATGTATATGTGCCGCATACACCGACCCCGGAGCGATGCACGTTGAGCATGATCCGCGTGGCTTCCTCGAATGTTTTGTGAAATACGGTTACTAGCAGCTCCACCACAAATTCCATGGTCGTGTAATCATCGTTGTGAAGCAGAACCTTGTACAGCGGCGGTTCTTCAAGCACAGTATCCGAATCCGCCTCTTTTTCAATCTGCGGTATGTACCGTTCCGTCATATCCTCACCAACTTATTCTCAAAAACCACAGGCTATCCATATGTAAGGATACGCTTATTTTTGACGGCTTCGTAAAAAGTTCAACATCTGCGTTGCGCACAATTTTTGAAGAATCTCACGTACGGCTAAGTACGATCAATTCTTCAAAAATTTCATGCGCCTTGATCTTTTACCTTTGCCGTCCAAAATCGACTTTTTATGGGCGCACTACTCATTATTTTTGTTTTGCCCATTTGTCTGTAAATATAAACACGGTTTGTCCGCGTGTCATGGGCTGTAGCAGCCTTACAAATTAATGTAAGCATGTAATTAAAAAAGCCAACCCCCTTTACTTGCCGCAGCATTTTTTGTATTTCTTGCCGCTGCCGCAGATGCACGGGTCATTGCGCCCCGTTTTCGCGGCATTTCTCTTAAAGGGCTGCTTTTGCTGCGATTCATTTTTACCGTGGGAAAAAGTCATTTCCTGCTCCCGCGGCTTTGACAGTTCCCGCTGGGTATCCTCCGGCTCGGCGATCTGGATGCGGAAGAGGATTTTCACGGTTTCCTCCCGGATCCTGGAGATCATGTCCTGGAACATGTTGAAGGCTTCTTTCTTGTATACCATGATCGGATCCTGCTGGGCATAGCTCCGGAGCCCGATCCCTTCCTTCAAATGGTCCATCTGGAGCAGGTGGTCCTTCCAGAAGCTGTCCACGGTCTGCAGCATCACATAGCGCTCCAGGCGCCGCATATGTTCCGGTGGTATCCATTTTTCCTTTTCCGCGTATTTCTCCAGCGCCATATCGGCGATGCGCTCCTCGAGCTGCTCGGGCGTGGCGCTCTTTTCAAGGAACTCCTCCGGATGGATTTTCATGGCAAACTGCGCGTAAACCGCATCGGCAAATTTTTTCCCGTCCCATTCATGGGGGGGGATGCCTTCGTCCGCATACGCAAAAACGACTTCTTCGGCTTTCTCCCGGATCATTTCCTCGATGGTGCTCTTGAGATCCTCGTTGTACAGCGCTTCCTGCCGCTGACGGTAGATGACTTCCCGCTGCTGGTTCATCACGTTGTCAAAATCGAGAAGCTGCTTTCTGATCTGGAAATTGTGCCCTTCCACCTTGCGCTGGGCATTTTCAATGGCCCGGCTGATCATTTTGTGTTCAATGGGTTCCCCTTCGTCAATGCCCAGGCGGCTCATAATGCTGGAAATTCTCTCACCGCCGAAAATTCGCAGCAAATCGTCTTCCAGGGAAAGAAAAAACCGCGAAGATCCGGGATCCCCCTGGCGCCCCGAACGCCCCCGGAGCTGGTTGTCTATACGCCGGCTTTCATGGCGCTCCGTCCCCAGGATATGGAGGCCGCCCAGGGCCACCACGCCTTCGCCCAAAACAATGTCCGTACCGCGGCCGGCCATGTTGGTAGAAATGGTGACGGCCTTTTTCTGGCCGGCATTGGCGATGATCTCCGCTTCCGCTTCGTGGTTTTTGGCGTTTAAGACCTCATGCTTGATTCCCCTCTTTTTCAGCAGGCGGCTCAGGTGCTCCGACACGTCGATGGAAACGGTCCCCACCAGCACGGGGCGGCCGATCTTGTTCAAATCGACGATTTCGTTAATGGCGGCGTCGTATTTTTCCTTTTTGGTCATGTAAATCACATCCGGATAGTCCTCCCGGATCATCTGCTCGTTGGTGGGAATCACGACGACATCGAGATCATAGATGGATTTGAATTCCTCGGCTTCGGTGTCGGCAGTACCGGTCATGCCGCTCAGCTTGTTATATATCCGGAAAAAATTCTGGAACGTAATCGAGGCCAGGGTCTGGTTTTCATTGGCGATGGTAACGTTTTCCTTGGCCTCCAGGGCCTGGTGCAGCCCCTCGCTGTACCGCCTGCCGGGCATGAGGCGCCCGGTGAATTCATCGACAATAACCACTTCCCCGTCCTTGACGATATAGTCCACATCGCGGGTAAACAAGGTATACGCCTTCAATGCCTGGTTTACGTGATGGAGAATGTCGATGTTCCGGCTGTCGAAGAGATTTTCAATATTCAAAAGGCTTTCAACCTTTGCAACCCCTTCGTCCGTGAGGGTAACCGAGCGCGATTTTTCATCCACGGTGTAATGCTCTTCCCGCTTCAGATGCGGCACCACCGCGTCGACCTTGTAATACAGATCGGTCGATTTTTCCGCCGGCCCGGAAATGATCAGCGGCGTCCGTGCCTCGTCGATCAATATGGAGTCCACCTCGTCGACGATGGCGTAGTTGAGTTCCCGCTGGACGAGCATCTCGCGGCTGAACTTCATATTGTCTCTCAGGTAGTCGAAGCCGAACTCGTTGTTGGTCCCATAGGTAATATCCGCCCGGTACGCATTCTTGCGCGACTCCTCATCCATGCCGTGAACGATGGTGCCCACCGACATGCCCAGAAAATTGTATATCTTTCCCATCCATTCCGCGTCGCGCCTTGCCAGGTAATCGTTAACGGTAACGACATGGGCCCCTTTCCCGGTAAGCGCATTGAGGTATATGGGCAGCGTGGCCACCAGGGTTTTTCCTTCACCGGTTTTCATCTCCGCGATATTGCCCTGGTGCAGAACAACCCCTCCCAGGATCTGCACGTCAAAATGCCGCATATCAAGCGCGCGCCTCGACGCCTCGCGGACAACGGCAAAGGCTTCGGGAAGCAGGTCTTCAAGAACTTCGCCGTTTTCAAGCCGGGACCTGAACGCCGGGGTCATTGCCGCCAGATCCTGGTCGCTCATTGCCGTCATTTTCGGCTCAAGGGCGTTTACCGCCTCGACGATGGGGTTGAGTTTTTTCAACTCCCGATCATTTTTACTGCCGAATATACGGGTCAAAAAACTGCCTGCTATGCTGGTGCTCATAATCTGGAAAATTCCCTGGATGAACTCGTATTTGAGTTATGGTGATATTGTTTTCAATGGCGAATGCCGCCATTACGATCCGACCGAATTATAACAAATCCGGCGTCAATCACAACTGTTTTTCCGGGGCGTGTCCAGGCGGCCCCGGTGTATCGCACAGGATGAAAAATAGGGACTCCGTCCGGCAAGTCAAGCCCAGGAGCGGTGGGCTTGCCACCGATACCGACGCCGGTACGGACAGGATCGAAAACGACGGGATTTCCGGGGCGCCATAAAAAGCGGGACCACGCACCATTGACCGGTGCGTGGTCCCGTATGGATAGAACCTATCTCAAAATTGTCTTTCGGCCCAACATCTTTGCTGGCGTCTTATTTCAAATCCTCGAAATACTTGAAGTATGTCTGCGGTTTGAAACAAGACGCCGTCGCGATCTTGAACCGAGAGGTCCTACATCATGCCGATTTTGTACTTCATGGAATTCAGGGTGTTCTTCATGAGCATGGTAATGGTCATGGGGCCGACCCCTCCCGGCACCGGCGTAATAGAGCCGGCAATCTCCTTGGCCGCGTCAAAGTCGACGTCGCCGCGCAGGATGGCCACTTTTTTACCGGTTTTTTCACTGACCTTCTCACCGACGCGGTTGACGCCCACATCGATAACACATGCGCCCGGTTTGATCCATTCCGGTTTCACCAGTCCGGGAACGCCCGCGGCCACGATCAGGATATCGGCCCTCTTGCAATGTGCGGCAAGGTCCTTTGTGCGGGTATGCACGATCGTCACCGTGGCGTTGGCGCCGGGGCCTTTTTGAACCATCATGTTGGCAATGGGTTTGCCCACGATATTGGAGCGTCCGACAACCACCACTTCCGCGCCGCTGGTTTCAACGCCTGCGCGGACGATCATTTCCTGGATGCCTGCAGGGGTACAGGGCGCAAACTTCACCTCGGCGCCGCCGATCATCAAACGGCCGACGTTCACGGGGTGGAAACCGTCGACGTCCTTGTCCGGATCAATGGCGTTGAGGATCTTTTTGTCGTCGATGTGCTTTGGCAGCGGCAGCTGGACCAGGATGCCGTGGATGGAATCGTCCTTGTTGTATTTGTCGATGAGCGCCAGCAGGTCCTCCTCGGAGATATCTTCGGGCTGGTCATCCTGGATTTCTTTAAAACCAAGGCGATCGGCGGTTTTAATCTTAAGCGTGACGTAGGATATCGACGCCGGATTTGCGCCCACCAGGATGGTAACGAGTCCGGGGACAACCCCTTTTTTTTCCTTGATCTCTTTTACTTCCGCTGCAATTTCCTCAAGGATTTCTTCTCTTATTTCCGTTCCTTTAATCAACGTTGCCGTCATTTTCTGCTCCTTTGTTAAAATTAGGTGTTAAAAATCCAAAAACCTTCCAGAAAATCATCCAAAAACCATATTGATGCGTATCAACGCCAAAACCGATCCATTTCCCGCAGCCAATCCGCCACGGGGCGGGTTCATACCGGAAATGGCGTCATATCCAGTCCCGCAGTTTCTTCCAGCCCCAGCATGATGTTCATGTTCTGCACCGCCTGCCCGGCAGCCCCCTTCACCAGGTTGTCGATCGCCGACATCAAAATCAGGCGCCGGTGGTCACGGTCAACGACAAAAGCGATATCGCAGTAATTGGTGCCCCGGACATTGCGCGTATCGGGCGGACGGCCGGTTTCAGAGATCCGGATGAAGGGCCGGCCGGCATAATAGGCGGCAAGGCAGGCAAAAATATCCGCATCGGCAATGTCCCGGGAAAGGTTCGCGTATATGGTGGTTTCCATGCCCCTGTTCATGGGGAGCAAATGGGGGACAAACGTAATGTTCACATCGGCGCCCGTGTTAGGGTTGATCCAGTCACCAATATTTTTTGGTATTGCTATCACGATATATGCCTTTTCGATATCAGCTG
This sequence comes from Desulfosalsimonadaceae bacterium, assembly GCA_046498365.1. Lineage (GTDB taxonomy): Bacteria > Desulfobacterota > Desulfobacteria > Desulfobacterales > Desulfosalsimonadaceae > B1SED10-16. The sequence continues at coordinate 32 of JAWOAV010000146.1, read as the reverse complement.
GGCACTTATCGTAGTAGTCAGGGTCGGTCATT
>JAWOAV010000112.1:0-30356 GCA_046498365.1 Desulfosalsimonadaceae bacterium | reverse complement strand
TTATGTTGAGATAGCTTCTCGTTATCCCGGGTCACCGGAATGGACGGGATGCAGTGGAAATCTCTGTATAGCAGGATTTTATCGGTATCGGGGTCGGTATCGGGGTCGAATTTCGATACCGATACCGATACCGATACCGATACCGACTCCGATACCGATAAAATCCTGCTATACAGAGATTTCCACTGCATCCCGTCCATTCCGGTGACCCGGGATAACGAGAAGCTATCTCAACATAAAGACAATTTTAAAACGGCTTCTACGCTATCACGGAGGCCTTGTTGATCACCACCGGAGTTACCGGAACGTCATCATGCATTCCCTTCCGGCCGGTAGCCACAGTTTTGATCTTGTTGACCACCCCGTGCCCCTTGGCCACTTTGCCGAAAACGGCATACCCCCAACCCTGGGGGGTTTTGGCGGTATGGTTCAGAAATTCGTTTTTCTTGACATTGATGAAAAACTGGGCCGTGGCGCTGTGCGGATCCTGCGTCCGGGCCATGGCCACGGCGTAGGCGTCATTTTTCAGGCCGTTGTCCGCCTCGTTTTCAATGGGCGCGCCGACGGCTTTCTCCGCCATGTCCGCGGTCATTCCGCCCCCCTGGATCATGAATCCGTCGATGACCCGGTGAAAAATAGTGCCGTCGTAATGCCCTTTATTGACATAGTCCAGAAAATTGGCGACCGTTTTCGGCGCCTCTTTTTCGAAAAGTTCGATTTCAATATCCCCCATGCTGGTTTCCAGTTTTACCATGTCTTGTTCTCCTTGTTTGCAATTTGATTCGTGGGCGGAGCCCTCCACCCTTTTTCACCCAAGCGTATTTTTTGCACTTTACAGTCAAAAAAGCAAGGAGGAGATCTGCGAAAAATATAGGGCAATGGGCATCTTGTGCCAATTCCCGCACTTGCTAATTTTTGCATTCTTTTATAGACACGATAAATATTCCCACAGAATATGGGCCCGTAGGGGCACCCTTGCGGGCGCCCGGAATCCGGGCACCCGCAAGGGGTGCCCCTACGAAAATTTCATGATCATCCTGTCTATTGATCAATGTAAAGAATTGTATTATCCGGCATCGGAAGAAAACAATTGGAAAAAAGGGGCATGGCTGGACGTGAAAAACGGGGGATCGCTGTTGACAATCTTTCGAATGGTCGCGTCAGCTTTGAACGATTTTTCCAAAAAGACGCGCACACGGTGGCGGTCCCACCCAAGGGGATGAACAAATTCCCGGTACAGGGAAAGATCCCCGTGGTAAAAGGGACGCGTCTCCAGGGATTTGGCCAGTCTGGCCTGCGCCGGCAGGTTGAATACGGCCAGATTTAAGAAATCAATATAACCGGCGTGTGCAAGAACAAACGCTTTCGTTTTCATCGCGCACTTCTCGTTTTCCGGCGGCGTGCCGAAAAGGAGATAGCCGTATACGGATATGCCGGCGGCCTTCACGGTGGCAAGCGCCTTTGACATGGCGGCAACAGTCGTTCCTTTTCCCATGGCGTCAAGCACCGTTTGGTCGCCGGATTCAATGCCGAGCTGAAGCATGACGCAGCCGGATGCCGCAAGCCCTTCGACAAACCCGGTATCGGCCAAATGGCGGGTTATCCGGGCAAAACCGTACCAGGGGAGCCCCGGGGGATGATCGGTCAGGTATTTCATAAACCGCGGCGAAAGGGCATTGTCCGTAAAATGGACCAGGGCGCCCCCCGGTTCATGAACTGCCGGTCCATTAAGGATTCCGGCCACCGTTTCAGGCCGATACGGCCGGTAGGGATTTCGCTCCGCACTTTCCGGGCAGAAAGCGCACCTGCGCCAGTAACACCCCTGGGATGCGGATACGGACAGGACGCGAAGCGGAGAAAGGTATCGATCCGGATCAAGGGATGCGAAATCGTACGGAACTCCCGTGCTGGCGTCCTCCGGCTGGAGAGATCGGGGCAGTGCACCGCACATGGCACCCAGCGGCAGCTCCCCCGGACCGGGTATCATGTCATCCGCGATCCCTTGAAGGGGGTTTGAAACCCCCGGGATCTTCATCCATGACGTCACCAGGGAACCGCCGAAAACAATCCGGGCCGCAGGGAAGCGCCGCCGGATAAATCCGGCAATGGCCGATGCACAAATCGCCTGGCTCATGAAATTGACGGAAATCCCGACAATATCGGGCATGCGCGGGGCGAAAGCCTCCGCCAGCCTTTTTTTGAAAAACGGGTAAAAGAGGTTATCTTTAAAATCGTTGGCCGCGGATGCCAGGTCGCGGCTTCGAACCGGCTGGCGGCGGTCTTCCCCGTAGTTGGAGAGGGAAAGATGCACCCCCTTCTCCCGTCCGGCCATGTGAAGTATCCGGTTGATATCCGCCACCGCGCGCTTGTAGCGGTCAACATCCGCATACAACCGGGGCGAGCGAAGCGCCGCTAGATTTTTATCCGCACGGGCCGCTGCCCTTCGGGTCCAGGTATCGTTTGCTGAAAGCTCCCTGGCTGCCAGGTGCATTATTGCTTCAATATTCAGGTCGATGACAGTGCAGTAGACGCCTGCCGCGCGCAGATAACCGGCCAGCCGGGCTACCCCGGCCGGGGCCCCTGCCGCGACACAGACCGGCGGATGAATCAGTATGATGGATTTTTGCCCAGCCATGATTATTATGGTAGAAGATACCGGTAAAAACGTGAAACCCGCTTTTCCTGAAAATATGGCAGCCGTTAAATGGCAACCGTCAACAATTTTTTGTAGCAGAGAAGGTACAAAATGTCATTTAAAGAAAACCTCCAGAAAAAAGTCACGGTCGAGGAGCTTGCAGAAAAGGTGATCGCATCGATCGGGTCCGGCAGCAGCGGATACAAAATCGACAAGACCCATATGCGCGCCCTTTTGGAAACGGCCGGATATGAGCCCCTTGAACGCCGTGGGCTCGAGATGTATGCCAGGGATTTTTCAAAAGAGAAAAGCCGGATCGTGCTTTTGGACAACGAACTCAAGGTGTACGAAACGGATGCGGACGATGTGGCGATGCGGAAAAATCCCACCCTGGCTGAAATGGTAAAATTCAGGAACGTCCGTAAAATTCTAAACGACCAGGATGTGGTGGTCTCCGCCAAAAGCGAAACGGTCCGGGCCGTCCGGCGCGAAATTCTGGAAGACCTCGACCTTTCCTTTACGGAAGCCGACATCGAAGAGATTTACCGCGAGGGCTTGGACGCGCTGGCGCACGAAGAAACAGAAAATGTGATCGAAATTCTGGATATTTTCGGTGAAATCTTAGGACTTTCATCCCCTTCCGGACCCCTTACCGGCGGCATGGCGGTATATGGCCGCAAAACAGAAACAGCCACTGGCGACACCTACGGTCCCGTCTACATATTCCTGTTTTCAGACAACCGTCTCCTCCGCTATGATGTGACGCTTTCCCCTGCTGAAAGCAGAAAATCAGGGACATACCGGGATCTCGTGTCCGGAAAAACTGAACCGGCAACAGAAGGCCCGGCCGTACTCGATGCGCTCAGAGAAAAAGCGCTGGCCCTGCCGGAAAAAAGAATACCAATTACCTAGCCAGTACGCTCTACCCAGCAGCCGCCCGTTTATTGCAAATTAATTCTTGACATCGGAGAAAAAGGCGCTATAATTGAAATTAAAATATCAACATAACTTGATATGTTAATGTTGATACATTGATTTAAACAACAGAAAGCCAACCGAATCCAAAAAAATAACGGAAAGGAAAAATCATGTTAATGTCCAAAGACAACAAGGCAATTGTACCGGAAATCGATCTTTCCCTGCCCCACAAAGTGGCGGATATTTCTCTTGCGCCTTTGGGGTTCAAGGAAATGGAACTCTCGGAAAACGAAATGCCCGGCCTGATGGCCGTGCGCGAAAAGTACGGCCCGGAACAGCCGCTCAAGGGGCTCAAGGTCACCGGCAGTCTGCACATGACCATCCAGACCGCTATGCTGATCGATACACTGAAAATCCTGGGTGCGGACATCCGCTGGGCGTCCTGCAACATCTTTTCCACCCAGGATCACGCAGCCGCAGCCATTGCCAAGTCCGGCGCCGCCGCCGTGTTTGCTTGGAAAGACGAATCCCTGGAAGATTACTGGTGGTGCACGGAAATGGCCCTTACCTGGCCGGACGGTAGCGGCCCGGACCTGATCGTGGACGACGGCGGGGACGCCACTTTGATGATCCATGAAGGGGTCAAGGCGGAAAACGATCCCTCGATGCTCGAAAAACAATACGATGTCTACGAGTATCAGTGCATCATCAATCGCCTCAAGGCGGCCTACGAGAGGGATCCGAAAAAATGGCACAAGGTCGCGGAAAACATCCGGGGCGTCTCCGAAGAAACCACGACCGGCGTGAACCGCCTGTACCAGCTGGCCAAGAAGGGGGAACTCCTCTTCCCGGCCATCAACGTAAACGATTCGGTCACCAAGTCCAAGTTCGATAACATCTACGGATGCCGGGATTCCCTGGCCGACGGTCTCAAGCGCGCCACGGATACCATGGTCGCGGGGAAAACCGTTGTGGTCTGCGGATATGGCGACGTGGGCAAAGGTTCGGCCCAGTCCATGCGCGGCTACGGCGCCCGGGTGGTGATCACGGAAATCGACCCGATCTGCGCCCTGCAGGCGGCAATGGAAGGCTACGAGGTCTCCACCATGGAAGAAATGGCATCCAAGGGGGATATTTTTGTCACCGCCTCCGGATGCTGCGATGTCATCACCGGCGAGCATATGGAAATGATGAAAAATGAAGCCATTGTCTGCAACATCGGCCATTTCGACCATGAAATCGAAGTGAGCTACCTGGAGAAAAACTGCGAGCGGACCCGAATCAAGCCGCAGGTGGACCAGTGGCACCTCAAAAGCGGCAACTCCATCATTCTGCTGGCCGAAGGCCGCCTGGTAAACCTTGGCTGCGGCACGGGGCATCCCAGCTTTGTCATGAGCAACAGCTTCACCAACCAGACCCTGGCCCAGATCAAGCTGGCCACAGAAGACCTTGACAAACAGGTATACACCCTGCCCAAGGATCTCGACGAGGAAGTCGCAAGACTGCATCTGGCCCGGCTGGGCGTGAAGCTCACCACGCTCAACGACAAGCAGGCCGAATACCTTGGCATTCCCAAGGGAGGCCCGTTCAAGCCGGATCACTACCGGTACTAATATCCATTCCGGCCGCCTTTAAAAAAAACGGCGGAGACATAAAAGCGGGGGGCACCAGACCGGGCCCCCCGCTTTTTTTATTGTCGGGTGAAATCGCCTTTACACAGTAACCGATCTTACAGAATCCGTTCCAGTATCACCTTGGTGGCCATGTATGTGGGACGAATCCCTTCAGGACCCATTTCCCCTGCGGCAAGCGTTTGGCCGGACTCCAGGGGATTGTCCGATGCATAATATACATAGCGTATTTTTACGTCTCTTGGAATATGCCCCTTGATGATGGCAGCGCTTATGGCCCGCTGGTAATGCCCGCCTTCCATTTCCAAACCGACCGTTCTCCATGAATGCCGAAAACGAAGCAGCATATCCCGGTTCTGAAGGGAGGTCCCCAGCACCGTAATCATGGGTCCTGCATGGACCGGCATGTCCGCATCGAAATCGGCCGCATCAAGATCGTTTTCGAACATGTAGTTGTCGGAGGTTCCTTCAATGACATGGGCGGTTGCCAGCATGATCTCCCCTTTGCTGCCGGTCAGTATACCGGCTTTCCCCATGATGGATATGGAGGCGACATTGATCGGGTTTTCCGTCGGCTGTTCCGGATTCTCGGGAAAAGGGTTGAGCAGACAGTCCATCACCTCGAACGCCTGCGCGCCGAAGGCATAATCCATGACAAGGATCACCGGGGCGTCTTCACCGGTTGACGGCGACAATTTTACTTCCGGATGCATGGGCACCGCGTCGAGTTGGGCGGTGTCGATGATCTGGCAATCGATATGGGCTCCGGACTGGTCGGGAAGCTCATAAAGCCCGTGCTCCAAGGCATAGTCGATTATTTCCGCCTTCTGATTGCAGATGCAAAGGATAAAGGAATAAAGCGGATCATGCTCATTTTCAGGGGCGATACGGCATTCTTTGGCTGCGGCATAGCCGTAAACAAGATTGACCACGCTGTGAAGGTTGGCGCTGATGATATGCAGAGGGCGCCTGTCCAGGCCAAGCGCTTTGAGTCGTCGCTTGATATCGCCGGACCATTTCTGTCCGTATCGCTGGTGGGAGATCACATTGATCAGTGAGGGGGTCATGTAGACGATCAGGTAATTTTCCGCTGCCAGTTTTTCCCGGTACACGCGGGTACCCAGATGATAGACGATCTCAAACAGACCGCTGTTGCTGTTTGCCTGGATTCTATTGCCTTCAAGATACTCATAGGTATGCCGGGTTTCCTGGTAGGAGCGGCCGAGAATCAGGCTCAGGTTCCAGATCGCCTTATCGAGCTGCCGGTCATCCATGGAATCGAGTTTCCCCATCGCATCGTCGAGCGCCTGCCACTCGATGGTAAAATTTCCATACTCGTCGGTCATGCGGTTTCTAATTTTTTTTGCCTCGATATTCAAAAAGGAAAGGTGGGTCAGAATATCATAGATTTCGCTCAATCCCCTGGTGATGACAAAACATATTTCGGTTTCACTGATCCGGTAACAGCTCCGTCGGCGTTTCAATGCGAAGATTTCTTCGAAACTCGGGGCGGAAAACTGCTCTTCTTCAGTGAGGATCAAACGGGTGGCTTTTTCGATGGATCTGGGCAGCCGGTCGATGACGTATTCCAGCCCTTTTAATTCTACGACCCGCGGATCGTTCATGCTGCCGTAGATTTCAGGGCTCAATGCGACCAGGCAGTCCGCAAGGGCCTGGCCCATCTTCCCCGAAGGGCGGAAATAGCCCCGCAATGCAAGCGCATTGGCGATGGTCTTGAAATTCCGTACCGCCACCCTGGCTTTTTGTGATCCGGTAAGGTCCTGCATTGATTTTTCCGCCGCAATGGATAAGGTTGTCAGTTGCAGATCAATAGTGTCCGTCTTTTGTCTGGTTTTCTTTACCTGAAAACAAAGAGGAAACACAAGGTTTTCGCAAAAAAGCGCCCCGGGCAAAAAGCAGGGGCGGATGTTTTTGCTGCCCCCCCCGCTTTTTGCTCCATGTGAAATGTCTAGCGCCGTATGGTAATAACCATGTATCCTCTTTGTGCCCGGCGGATAAAAAGCTGTATGGGGTCTTTCTCTCCCAGCTCCCCGATGATCCGGCTGAAATCGGAAGGACTTTCCACACGCATGCGGTTTGCCTCCAGAATGACGTCTCCGACACGAATACCGGCCCTCGCGCCGACACTGCCCGGTTCCACCTCCTCCACGATAACCCCGGTGACGTCCCGCATGTTGAGGCGCCGGGCGATTTCAGGGGTCATGCCGGCTACGCGGATGCCAAGGGCCTCTGCCGGCTGCGCGGCGCCTGCAAGGGTATCATCACCCTGCCTTCCAATGGTCACATCGATTTTCCGGGTATTCCCATCCCGAAAAACTTCGATCTCCGCTTTTTCCCCCACAGAAAGCCCCGAAACCATGCGCGACAGGTTGCGGGCGGAATTCACCGTTTTACCGTTCACCGAGACGATGATATCATTGGCCTTTATGCCGGCCTCTTCCGCCGGCTGCCCGGAAAGCACCTCGGTTACCAAGACGCCATGATCAATGCCGTAATACTCCTTGAGATCGGCGTCAAGGTCCTGAATGCCGACCCCTAACCATCCGCGGACCACCGTGCCGCTTTCGCGCAGCTGTTTTATAATGTTTTCCGCCATGCTTGCGGGAATGGCAAACCCGATCCCGTCCCCCCCGGCAACGATGGCCGTGTTGATCCCAACGACCATGCCGTCCATGTCGAGAAGCGGTCCGCCGCTGTTGCCGGGATTGATGGAGGCGTCCGTCTGCAGAAAATCATCGTACTGCCCGGCACCGATGAAACGACCTTTGGCGCTCACGATTCCCGATGTCACCGTATGATCCAGGCCAAACGGATTGCCGATAGCCAGCACCCACTCGCCGACCTCGACCTTGTCCGAATCGCCCAGCTTCAGAAACGGCAGGTCCTTTTCCGCGTCAATCTTGATGAGCGCAAGGTCCGTAGAGGAATCCGTGCCGATGATTTCCGCATCGTATTCTTTGCCGTCCTCAAGCTTCACGACGATCGCGTCCGCATCCTTGATCACATGGTGGTTGGTAACGATATACCCTGCCTTGTCGATGATAAACCCGGATCCGAGGCTTCGCTGCCGGTATTCCCGCTCATGAAACTGATCGAAAAAACGATCGAAGAACTGGTCAAACGGATCATTCCCGCCGCGGGGCCCTTTAAAAAAATGGTCAAACACCCGCCCCCGCCCTTCAACGGTTTTGACCGTACTGATGTTGACCACTGCAGGACTTGCATCCCTGGCAAGATCGACGAAATCAATCGGTACCATCGCCACGGGTCCCGACGAACCGGCTGCATGGGAAAAGGAACCCGGTGTAACCGCAGCGAGCAAAAAATATGCTGTCAGAAATGCCATTGCTGCAGAAAAACCTTTTCTCCGTTTTTCATTTGCCAATGTTTTCATTTTCCTGATTTCTCCTTTTAAAAATGCTTGGGCACATCCTTTTAGGTACGATTCTTTGCCTTTATCAACAGGCACACCGATCAGGACGACCTCAAAGGGTTACCTGTTGTGGGTGCCCCTGCCGACCCATATGCAGCGGGATTTTTTTTCGTGCCTATGCAAGAACGCAAAAATCACCAACATCATAGTATAAAACCGATGCAAGGGCAATGGAACTGTTTTACGGGCAAATTACTATATCCGTCAAAAAGGGGCTTTTTGGCAAGGGCTAAACGGAAAAGGGCATATCCGGCGTAATCAGACTACGCATTACGAATATGCCCTTGAATCCATCTCAAAATTGTCTTTCGGCACAATATCTTGGTTGGCGAGACAATTCCGTTATTCCTCGATATCCATCGCCTCCATCACCTCTTCGGTGATTTCCTTCCCCCCTGCAATGAGGGCGTTTACGTCTACCACGTAGGTGTAGCCTTTTTCCTTGGCGATCCGTGCGATATCCTTTCTGACCTCATCGACGGCAACCTGCTGCAATTCCTGCCCGCGCTGCTGAAGCTGCTGCTGCATCATCTGCTGTGCCATCTGCTGTTCTTCCTGCCCCATGCCCTCGAGCTGCTCTTCCATCTCCTGCATTTCCCCCCGGAAGGTATCCTGGGCCTCGCGGAACGCCGGATGCTTTTCCAGTATCCGGTTGGTGTCTACGGAAACGATTTCCACCTTTTCGGCGTCACCGGCCATTGCCCCGACTGCGCAAAACGCACTGAAAAAAACGGCTGCCAGGCAGAGACAAAGGATTTTGAAAAAGGATATACTCGTTTGGTTGTTTGTACGCATCTTTGATGCCATTTAAAAAGCTCCTTTTCGCTTTAGATGGAAAATATACAGCGGATTTCCATACCTTACGGAAACCCGCTTTGCATTACCTTCTATTGTAAGAAATAATAAAGTGGTTGTCAAAACAATGCGGGCCGACCGTCTATACCGAAACGAAAAAAGAAAAAATTGAAAAACGCCCGGGGCATCTTCAAAGCCCGGCCGGATATCTCTATGTTATCCGCATTTGCCATTTCATGGAAATTCGATATTTTCCGGTGTTTCAAAAAAAACCTCCCGGGATATGCCATACCAGCCGTTATCCCCGGGAGGTTTTTTTGCGTCAACAATGATCCGGCAATAATACGGCGGTCATGCCGACTATCGACCCATCAGAATCGGACTTCGGATTAATTGGCAGCATCCTTTGCAGCTGCCAGCCATTCATTCCACTTGTCCTGATTCTTTTCAATCCATTCATCCACATGTCTTTCAATGTCCTCCTGATTGTCTTCGCCTTCAAACATCTTGTTGTTCTGGGCGGCGATATCCGGGAAAGGTACAGACATGAGAGAAAACATGGTTTCCACAGCCGGATTCTCTTCAAGAAACTTCTTGTTGGCAACGACACGGATATCGTTGGCCACAAACCCCATTTTGACCGGATCGGTTACAGAACCGGGCAGGCCCTCGGCTACCATGGCGTCTTCCAAGCCTTTCTGGCCTTCCTTGGGAACGATTTCGGGCACGTTGATCCACATGACATCTTCACCCGGTTTTAACTTGTAGACCGTCCAGTTGGGCGTCCAGGTGTAGAAAAAAACGGGTTCCCCGGCATTGTAACGGGCCAGGGCATCGGCCATGCTGGCGCTGTATCCGGCCTTGATCAGATTAATGTGGTCCCACAGTTCATAGGTGTCCATATGGAAACCGATTGTCACTTCACAGCCCCAGCCAGGTGGGCAGGCCACGAGGTCGGCTTTACCGTCACCGTTGGCATCAAATGCCTTTTTCACTTCCTCCCGCCGGAAATCATCCAGAGAAGTGATGTTGTATTTTTCCACATGCTCCTTGGATACCAGGTATCCCTGGACTGCGCCCGCTTTGACAACGGTGCCGGCCATCACGATATCTTTTTCCCAGTTGGAGGGCAGAAAATCGGCATGCAGCGGAAACCAGCCGTTGGCCCAAAAATCAACGTCACCCTGGCCAAGAGACCGGTAAAAAATGGGGCCACCCAGCTTTTTGGCATCCTCGACTTCATAGCCGAGATCTTCACAGGCTCTTGAATAAAGCGCTTCCAGAAAAAATCCCGTGGTCCAGGTGGCTGCGGCGGGTTGTATGGTTTTCCCCTTGCCGGGCAGATCCTGGGCCACTGTTGTGCCGGAAAAGACCATCATGCATGCAGCCGCAATAAGAACTGCAAGAGCGAACGGTTTTGTGAATTTCATAAGAAACCTCCTTGCTTGTGCGTTAAAGAAAACTGCTGCGAAAAACAGGCTACTCTTATCGATATTGCCTATGCAGCATCTACTCCTGTTGCTGGGAACCCAACGCCTGTGTAATGCGATCGAGTACCATGGCCATTAACACGATACCGAGCCCACCGATGCCGGCCAGCCCGACCCGAAGACTGTTCAAACCCTCAAATACCGGCACGCCGAGGCCGCCGGCGCCGATGAGGGAAGCAATCACAACCATTGAGAGGGAAAGCATAATCGTCTGGTTCAACCCGGCCATAATGGTTTTCATGGCCAGCGGAATCTGGACTTTCCATAAAACCTGGCGCTTGGTGGCACCGAATGAATAGGTGGCCTCGATTAATTCCGGATGCACCTGCCGGATTCCCAGGTTGGTCAAACGGATGATCGGCGGCATGGAAAAAATAATCGTGGCAATAACGCCGGCCACCGTGCCGATGGAGAAAAGCATGACCACGGGTACCAGATAAACAAAAGCCGGGGTTGTCTGCATGGCATCGAGAATCGGCCGTAGAAAAGCTTCAAACCGGTCGCTTCTCGAAGAAAAAATCCCAAGGGGGACACCGATCAATACACACACCACCACCGCGGAAAATACCATTGCCAACGTGGTCATGGTCTCACTCCACAACCCAATGAATCCGATAAAACCCATGCCCACAAAGCTGAAAATTCCCACTTTCCAGCCCGCGGTTTTCCACCCCACGATCAAAAAGGCCAACAGAATGATTTCCGGCGGCAGCCATAAAAGCAGATCGTCGATGCCGTTGAGCATCCATTGAATGGGCATTTTTACGGCCTGAAACTGGGGCCGGAAGTTGCCTACCAGCCAGTCGACCCCGGATGCGATCCAGTCATCCAAGGGGATGGTATGCTGGAATATGTCGAACATAGTGCCTCCTATGCATATTCTTTATCAAAATTGGCTTCCCGGCTCAAGGTCCGGAGAAAGAGGTGCCTGGAAATGGTCCCCTTGTATTTATTGGATGAATCCACGACCGGAACAGGGCATTCATAGGCGGTAAGTTTCGGCAGCACCTCCTGGAGAGTAGCGTCTTCCGGGACCGGTTCAATTCCTTCCAGGTAGGCCGGAGTGATATCCTGAGAATTGTGCGTATCGTCCTCAAGGGCTTCCTGGATTCCGGCAAGGGAGACCACGCCCACATAGGTGCGGTCCTTGCGCAGCACATAGGCATATTCGCGGTCAAACTCATTGAGCCGCTGGCGTACCGCCCGAAGGCCGGCCTTATGCAATGGAAAAGTCACCTGGGTGGTAGTGGCGATGTCGCCTGCCTTATACACGTGCGTGGGATCCACTCCCCGGAAAAAGGCTTTGACGTAATCATCGGCCGGATTCCGCATGATTTCTTCCGGGGCGCCGATCTGTACGATCCGGCCGCCTTCCATGATGGCGATGCGGTCACCGATCCGCATGGCCTCATCCAGATCATGGGAGATAAAGATCACGGTCCGTTGGCTGCCTTCCTGGAGCTTGAGCAACTCATCCTGCATTTCCGTTCGGATCAAGGGGTCAAGTGCGGAGAAAGCCTCATCCATGAGCATAATATCCGGATCCACGGCCAGACCGCGCGCCAGTCCAACGCGCTGCTGCATACCGCCGGACAGGGAACTCGGATAACTGCTGGCCACATGATCAAGCCCGACCTGTTCAAGGGCGGACATGGCCCTTTCGTTCCGTTTTTTTACCGAAAAACCCATTATTTCTAAGCCGAAGGCGGCATTTTGCAGTACGGTCAAGTGCGGCATCAGGGCAAACGACTGAAAAACCATGCTCATGTATTTTCTTCGTATTTCCACAAGTTGTTTGGTGTCCAACTTGGTAATGTCCTGGCCTTCCACCATGATTTTGCCCGAGGTGGGCTCGATTAAACGGTTGAGCAATCGTACCAGCGTCGATTTGCCGGAGCCGGAAAGACCCATGATCACAAAAATCTCTCCGGCATAGACGGAAAAACTGGCGTCCTGAACGCCGATCGTGAGCCCGGTTTTCTTATAAATTTCATCCTTGCCTTTGCCTTGTTTTATGAGCTCAAAAGCCGGCTCTGGATCCCCACCGAAAATCTTGTAGGCATGCGCCACCTCAAGACGTTTTTGGCCGTCTGCTGCGTCATTCCCCATGGTCGTTCGTTCCCTGTTTGGTCGTTCGTTCCCTGTTTGAAAAACAAAAAAAACTGGATTTACAGGTGATTAAAAAACAATCCCCGCATCGAAAGCCTCTCTGGCTTTCATGTCCATGGTATAAAAAAAAGTTATGAACGATAGGAAAAAAATCAAATCAATTTAACGATCTGATGAAATAACTTTTTAATATAGCAATAGATATTAATTTTTTTGTATTTGATAAATAATTAATTTTTATAATAATTTTTTGATTTTGTCAATACGGTTTTAAAAAAGTGTTCGAAAAATATAACTTATCCGACTGCGGAGCACCCTATCTACCCGGCTGACAAGACTTCCCCGGGGCCCCGATTCATAAATCGTTATCTGTTGCGGCATTTTTGTTATCTACACAACTCGGAAAATATAAAAGCCTTTAAATACCGCATTTTCCGAGTATATATTTTTATTTGCTGAAAAATTTCTTTTCTAAAAAATAAATTTTTAGCATATTGAATATTTAAATAAAAAGGCCAACGCTCCTGTCCATCTTTTTCGGGTAGCGGAGAGGAGCACTATAACCCATCTCAACATTCGGATTTCGGTGCAAGGTCCAGGCGGCGTCTTGTTTTAAACCGGCAGACAACCTCGTGTATTTCGAGGAGTTGAAATACGTCGCCAACAAAGATGTTGGGCCGAAAGACAATGTTGAGATCGGTTCTAAACAAAAAACCGGATTGATCATGTTCCCCATTGAAACATTTATCTCATTTGCAACCGCATCTATATTGCTGGCAGCCGCGCCGGGGCCGGACAACATATTCGTCCTCACACAATCCGCCCTGCAGGGGCCCCGGGCCGGACTTGTCGTAACGCTGGGACTCTGCTCCGGGCTTGTTGTGCACACCACGGCGGTGGCCCTTGGTGTCGCGGCCATATTTCAAACTTCGACTGCGGCATATACAGCCCTCAAGCTGGCGGGGGCCGGGTATTTGTTATACCTGGCATGGCAGGCATTTCATGCTTCCGCGACAAAAATATCAACGGACAAAGGGATACGAATGCCCTTGTCAAAACTGTACAAGCGCGGCATCATCATGAATGTAACCAACCCCAAGGTTTCCATTTTTTTTCTGGCCTTCCTCCCCCTTTTTGCCGATCCCGCGCGCGGCCCCATTGCTTTTCAGATAATGGGGCTTGGTGTTATTTTCATTTTCTCCACCATACTGGTCTTCAGCGCAGTGGCGCTCATATCCGGATCCGTGGGGCAGTGGCTGAATCGATCAGAAAGGGCCCAGCGGCTGATGAACCTGCTTGCCGGCATGGTATTTGTCACGCTGGCCGCAGCCCTTTTCATCGAAAAGGGATAGATTTTTCAAAGGAGCGGAAGCACAGACCGTATGGCGCATAAAGGGAAAAAAAAGAGAAGGCTGTTAAAGACCCGGGCAATGAAAAACATACGCTACCGGCTTCTTTACGCCTTGATTCTCCTGATCCGTAAAATGCCAAGACAATGGGGGATAGCCGTCGGCAGAAAAACAGGGCTGCTGTTCTTCCGAATTGGCAGAAAACAGCGGAATTATGCCATTGAAAATCTCAAAGCGGCCTTTGCGCAGGAAAAGACAGAAGAAGAAATACACGAAATCGCGAAAAACGTTTTTCTTCATTTCGGAGCGGCAAGCATTGACGCCATACGTATTCCCGTATACGCCGAAAAAGACCTTGATGACCTTATCCTCCCCAGGAACTTTCATTATGCAAAACCGCTTCTCGATTCAGGGCGAGGAATTCTTTTTTTGACCGCCCACTTTGGGAACTGGGAACTGATGGGGGCGTGGCTGGCGGCAAAAGGGTATCCCATACGAGTCGTGGCAACCCCGATATCGGACCCCCGGCTCGACCGACTCATCGTGGATACCAGGAACAAGGCCGGTTATTACAACATTGCCAGGGGAAAGTCGCCCAAGGAGATCATCCGCTCCATTCGCAAAGGGCATTCCCTGGGCTTTCTCATTGACCAGGACACGGATGTCAAAGGCGTATTTGTCAATTTTTTCGGAAGAAAAGCGCACACGGCCGTGGGCCCCGTGGTACTGGCGGCAAAATACGATATCCCCCTGATGCCTGCTTTTATGTATATGAAGCCGGACACGACATACGTGCTTGAATTTTTCCCGCCCATTCCCCTTGCCGATACGGGAAACCCTGCCAAAGATATCATCACCAACACCCAGAAGTGTTCGGATGCCTATGAGGCGGTCATCCGGCGCCACCCCGAACAATGGGCGTGGATGCACCGCCGGTGGCGGAAGCAGCCGGGGGATAAGTTGTAAGTTGTAAGTTGTAGGTTGTAGGTTGCAGGTTGGAAAGGGACAGAGGAGTCGTACGGTGGCGGCTTATGGGACCGCCGCCGTACGACTGGTTATGTCTTTGCTTTTATTTTACTCCCTTGCGTTTTTGAGTGCGGCAATACGGTCTTCAATGGGCGGGTGGGTCATGAAGAGATCTTTCCAGGAAGATTTTCTTTCCTGCTTTCCGCTGATGCCGAACGCGCTCATCTGGTCAGGAAGCGGCTCCCCCGCACTTCGGCGGAGCTTTTCCAGTGCGGAAATCATTTTCTCACGGCCGGCCAGGTTGCCGCCGCCGGCATCCGCCCGGAATTCGCGCTGCCGGGAAAACCAGAAAACGATCGTGGAGGCGAGGATGCCGAAAATGATCTGGGAGGCTATGGTGGCAATAAAAAAACCAATGCCATGCCCCTGCTCGTTCTTTAAAATCACCCGGTCCACAAAATGGCCCACGATGCGGGAAAGAAAAATTACAAACGTATTGACCACCCCTTGAATCAGGGTAAGAGTCACCATATCTCCGTTTGCCACGTGACTGATTTCATGCCCCAGGACAGCCTCTGCCTCATCCTGGTTCATGTTTCGCAAAAGGCCTGTGCTCACAGCCACCAGCGCATTGTCGCGTTTCATCCCGGTGGCAAAAGCATTGGGCGCCGGGGAATCGAATATGGCCACTTCCGGCATGCCAATTCCCGCTGCCTGGGCCTGTTTGCGCACCGTATCCAGGAGCCAGGACTCCACCTGGTTGCGCGGGGTGTCAATTACTTTGGCACCGGTCATCCGCTTTGCCATCCACTTGGATATGGCAAGGGAGATGAAAGACCCTCCAAAACCGATTACCGCCGCAAAAATCAGAAGATTGTACAGATTAAGGCCCACGCCCTGCTCGTCGAGAATTCGCCCCACGCCGAGCAGCCGGAGCACAATTCCCAAAACAACAAGGATCGCGATATTGGTCGCCAGAAAAAGAACCACGCGCTTCATTGGTATAAAAACCTCCCGTCTGAAAAAAAAGTGTACGATCGGATGTCTTGCAAAATAAATGCGTCTTCGCCGGAAGACGCAAAAGAAACTTCCGCAGCAAATCATCACAAGGGTAAAGATGTTTTAAAGACACTAAATATGCATCATTTGCCGGTTTGTCAAGGGTAACCGGGGATGAAAACCTTTGCTGCGCCCCTGTATTGGTGGAACCGAAAATCAATAACCTGCAACCTGCCTCACAGCTCTCCCTGCGCCTTCAGCGTATCAATCGCCCCCGTGCTGCCGATCACCATCAGGCGGTCATTTTCAACGAGCCGTTCCGCAGATCCCGGGCTCTGTATCTGTTTGTCTCCTCTTCGGATGCCCACAACGGTCACTCCGTAGTTCTGGCGAAACTGGAGTTCTTCAAGGCTTTTTCCTATATTTTCAGACGCTTTTCCCACACGAATTTCCACCACGGCAAAGCGGTCTGCATCTTTTTCCTCTTTTTTCTCGATCTCGTTCAACAGCGATTCGGCACGCTTCAACTCATCCTCAGGACCCGTGATGACCAGGCGGTCCCCGGGATAAACCCTGAAATCCGGTCCGGGGTCAAAATGCACATGACCCGCACGGCTGATTGCCAGTATGGAAACCCCCATCTGCGGGCGAAGCGGTATTTTTTTGACTCTTGCGCCTGCAAACACCGAACCCGTTCTGATTCGAACCTCCCTGAAGGAAATGGGCCAACCGAAATTGTCCGGCAGCACGTCCATGGCATGGGTCAATGCGTCCGCCGCCTGTTCGGCCGCATCGATAAACGGCCGGAATACGACTTGTGCCCCGTAACTTTTAAAAAGGTCCGCTTCGGCCTGATTTTGCGCGGTCAGTGCAATTTTTCCATCATACTCCAGCGAATCGAGGTGCTGCATCAGGGAAATATTGAGCTCCTTCGAGCGTACCGTGCTCACCACCCAGCGCGTCCGCTTCAGCGGCAGTTGATCATGAATTTCCGGGTCGGACATGTCCCCGTAAATAACCGTTACGCCTTTTTCCCGCCACCTGTGTAATGCACCGGGATCGAAGTCGACCCCGATAATCGTTTTTCTCCGCTGCAGCATATAATCGGCAAGGCCGCTGCCATAATTGCCAAGGCCCAGAATAATGGCATCTACGGTCAGGGGGGCAGATCCCGATTCAATGGTGGATTCCCGGTACGGATTGTTCCGCTCAAATAGTTTCAGGGGCTTTGACAATACAGTATACAAAGGGTCGGAATAGAGTATCAAGTAGGTGGATGCAAAAATCGTCACGACACCCACCAATGTAATCAACCCCATGATTTCATCGGTGATATGCCCGATGGAAAGCCCCATGGCCGCCACGATAAGAGAAAACTCGCTGATCTGGGCCACCGTAAGACCGGCTTTGAAGCCGGTACGGCGGCGATATCCCATGAGTCCCATGATGACAAGAACGATGATGGGATTGCCGACCAGAACGAACAGGGAAAAGACAGCGGAAGATCTCAACTGCGTCCCAACGGTCGCCCAGTCCAGCCTGGCCCCGAGATGAATAAAGAAAAAAAGGAGGAGGAAATCCCTCAGGGTGTAAAGGCGAACGCCGATGGCATCCCTGTAGTCTGTCGACGCAAGGGATATACCGGCGAGAAAGGCCCCCACCTCCTTGCTGAAGCCCAGAACCTCCCCGGTGGCCCCCAGAAAAACAGACCATGCAATGGCAAAAAGCGTAAGCAGTTCCTGGGACTGCGCAAGGCGGTGAGTCAACCACGGGAGCACGTATTTCATCAGAAAACCGATCGCGGCCAGAAACGCGACGCCCTTCACCAGTATAAGCACCGAGGTGAGAAAAACTGTTTCCTCCTCTTCGATGCCTGCACCGAAAGTGGTAAGGACAACCAGGGCCGCAATGGCGGCAATATCCTGGACGATCAAAAAACCGATGGCGATCTGGCCGTGAAGCGAATCGATTTCATTTTTATCGGAGAGAAGCTTGACGATGATGATGGTGCTGGAAAACGTAAGCGCCACTGCCACGTAAGCAGCATGAATGAATGTCATCCCGAATGCCATGGCGATCAGAAAACCGACCGCCGAGGTGAAAAAAATCTGCCCCAGACCGGTGGCCAGGGCCACCGGTCCGGTCGTCCGTATCAGGTTCAAATCCAGCTTGAGCCCGACGATAAACAGCAGCAGCGCGATGCCGATCTCCGCCAGCAGTTCGATCTTGTCGTAGGACTCGATAATACCCAAAACAAAGGGTCCCGCGATGATCCCCGTCGCCAGGAACATGATGATCAATGGCTGGCGCAATTTCTGTCCGATAAAGGCCAGAAGGGTGGCAAGCCCCAGGATTGCCGCTATCTCAACAAATGTGTCGCCGATAAACATTGTCTTTCTCCGTGAGGGAGCTGCGAAAACGCTATTTTTCTTTGACTATGAAAGGTATTATTGACCAACGCCGGAAGATGTCAACCAAATTTGGGCGAAAACCGGGCAGACAGCACCTATACAGCCGTTCTGCAACGATCTTTCGGGAAGCACGCCCGTGGATTCACTTTCTGCTTGACTCATATTGCGGATCCAGCGTAAGTTCATGAATGAATTTGTCCTTTTCGCAGGCGTAAATGTGTCAAAAAACCACAACGATTAAAGAATGGACCCGGAAATATGAATCAGGATACGTACAAGGTTGTTTTATCCGGAAAACTCCTGAACAATCAAACAATGGATGTTGTGAAAAAACGCATGGCGGCACTCTTTAAAACCACTGCCCCGGTGATAGAAAAACTGTTTGCACGCCCCAATGCTGTAATTAAAAAAAACCTCCCCATGGAAAAAGCCAACCGGTACGTAAAAGCCATTGAAAAGGCCGGGGCCGCCTGTTACCTGGAAAAAATGGCATCCTCCCCGGCAGGCGCGCCTGCATCCCAAAAAACCCGACCGGCGCCGGTCGCGCCTGCCCCCCAGCAAACACCTGTCGGCACGGGCCTCCGGGTCATCCCGGTACAAACGGCCTATAAGGGGGAAGAACGCTTTACCCCGAAACCGGTGGATACGCTTACAGCCTCCGCCGGCGGTCTGAATTTCAACACGGACGACCTGCTGGACGTAAACTACGACCAGATAGCTGCACTAGCGGCATACTCCCCCACCGAGACAGGCAATGAAGGAGACGGAGACCCGATTCGTTTCCTGCTTTTTCTGAAAAGCACAGAGCGGCCATTTGTGATGGATTCCCGCCATATCGACTACCAGGCCTTCCAGGAGAATCCACCGTCCAAACCTGCGGGGGCGTTCCGGGGATTTCTTCATTTTCTGTGCCGGCAGAATACTGCCATGATACTGGAAGAAACAACCTTTGACTTTCTTTCCGGCAATGAGCTCCCCAAATTCGATAACGAAAAGGCCATGAAATACGCCACCGCCATCGGCATGCTGATTGAAGAAGGGGGAGAAGGGGAAGAAGGATAGCTTTTATCCGGCAAAGCCCAGCAGCCGCCCCCCCTGGTAAACCGTAAAGGCAACAAGCCACGCGACCCCTGTCGTATACACCACGCTGAGGGCGGTAAAGCGATGGGAACCCGTTTCGCGGCCGATGGCAATTACCGCCGCAATGCACGGCAGGTATAACAGGACAAAAAGCATCATGGAAAGCCCTGCAAGGGGCGTCATTCCAGAAGCTCGAAGCGCATTGCGCAGACTTTCGGACCCGGTCTCATCCCCCCCTGCGGCATAAAGCACACCCATGGTCGATACGACCACCTCCTTGGCAACGAAGCCGGTGAGCAGGGCCACGCTCCCGCGCCAGTCGATTCCAATGGGAGAAAATACAGGGGATATCACCTTTCCCACCTGCCCCAGGTACGAATTCGCGGTTTGCTCGACATTTTTTTCGCGTTCAATTTCCTGTATGGCCGCCTGTTTTTCCTCTTCAAGCCGCACCTCCTCCTGAGGGTCTGCATCGGCTATCCTTTGCGCATACGCCTGCCGGGTCTGATCGATTCTGGCCGCGTAATCCACCGAATAATCCACTTCCCGGGGAAACGAGGAGAGCACCCAGATGACGATGGATCCGACCAGGATAATCCCCCCCATTTTTTTCAGAAACATCTTCGCCCGGTCCCACATGTGAATGAGCAGGTTTTTGAGCATGGGCGCGCGATAGGGGGGGAGTTCCATGACAAAAGGGGCTTCCTCCCCTTTTAAAAAAACCCGCCGGAACAACAGGCCGGTCAGGATGGCGACCACTATACCGGTCAGGTACAACAGAAATATTACCGTTCCCGCATGTGCGGCAAAAAAGGTGCCGGCAAGTACGATATATACCGGCAAGCGGGCCGAACAAGACATGAACGGCGTGATGAGAATGGTTAATATCCGGTCTTTCCGGCTCTCCAGGCTTCTTGCAGCCATGATGGCCGGCACGCTGCACCCGAAACCCATGAGCATTGGGATAAAAGACTTGCCGTGCAGCCCGATCATATGCATGATCCGATCCATTAGAAAAGCGGCCCGCGCCATGTAGCCGGTGTCTTCGAAAATCGCGATGCAGAAAAACAAGATCAGAATATTGGGGAAAAAAATGATCACCGCGCCGACCCCGCCGATTACGCCGTTGATTAAAAAATCCGCAAAAAGACCTTCCGGCAAAACATTGCCAAGCAGTGCCGAAAGCCCTCCCACGCCGGCTTCAATCCATCCCATGGGGTATTCCCCCAGGCCGAACGTCAGCTGGAACATGGCCCATATGAAAAATATAAAAATCGGGAACCCCAGAAACCGGTTGGTCAGAACCAAATCGATATTTCTTGAAATATCAACGCGTTTTTGCATGGAGGTGACCATCACTTCCCGGATAATCCCGGCGATGAAACCATAGCGCTCGTCGGTCATGACGATTTCAGGCGCTTCCTTAAAACGGTCCGCCACCCAGGCGCTGAGCTCTTCGGCTTTTTTCAGAACCGCATCCCTGTCTGCGGGTTCCATGAGCTGCCGGATTCGATCCTTGATAATGGAGTCGTTTTCAATCAGCTTAACGGCGACCCAGCGCGGGTTAAAGGGAAAATTCTCATCGATGGCGGACTCGATGATTTCGCGGAGTATGAAAATGGCCGTCTCGATATCCTTGCTGTATCGAACTTTCCTTTCCTCGGGAATTGCATGGTCCGATTCGGCGGAAGAGACAGCGACCCGAAGCATTTCATCAAGCCCCTCCCCCTTGTTCCCAACGGTAAAAACCACCGGAACGCCCAGCAACTCGCTCAATTTTTCGGCGTTGATCGTATACCCCCTCGCCCGGGCAACGTCCGCCATATTCAGGACAAATACCACCCTGCAGTCAAGCTCCCGCAGCTGGTTGGCAAGATAAAGGCTTCTTTCAAGATTGGAGGCATCGATGATATCGATGACCACGTCGGGTTTTTCATCCAGTATAAAATTTCTGGCGACAATCTCTTCAATGGAGTAAGGAGTGAGGCTGTATGTGCCCGGCAGATCAATGATCTGAAGCTCATAGCCGAATCGCCGGATTGTTCCTTCTTTTTTTTCCACGGTCACACCGGGCCAGTTTCCGACTTTCTGGCGCGTACCGGTCAGTTGATTGAAAATGGTCGTTTTCCCGGAATTCGGATTTCCGGTCAGCGCGATTCTCAGTCGATCTTTATTCATTTACAACTCCTTTGGCATCCTCAGGAACTACTGTAATCTCAGCTGCTTCTTTTACCCGAAGGGAAACATGGCTTCCATTGATGATCAGTTCAAGCGGATCCTTCAGCGGCGCATATTTTTCAATCACAAAATGCACCCCGCGGGTGAGCCCCATCTCTATGAGTCGACGACGAAGGGGAATCTCACCGCCCACACGCAAAATGCGGCCTTTCTGACCCTCTTTCATCTGGCTCAGATTCATTTTCCCCTCCATGCAGCACCGGCCTGCAACATCCTTCGCACCTACGGATTCACACATGAAATTTTCAAAATTTTCCCCGCAGGCGCCCGGATTTTGCCCCTGCCGCTGATAGGCTTGAAAACGCTCCACCCAGTCGTCTCCGGCCCGCGGGCAGATCTGGATGAAATCCATGAACGCCGTAAGGGTATCCATGGTGCTGCTGCTTAACGCATGCTCCATTTTGCAGGCTTCTTCATCCGCCGTGGCCGCATCGATATTCAACACACGGGTTAAAAACCGCTTGAGAATATGATGCCGCTTTTTTATTTCACGGCCGACGGCTTTTCCCCGCTCCGTCAGTTCCAGGTATTCATATTTTTCATAATTGACCAGCCCCCGGTCATTTAACACTTTTAACATGCTCGTCACGCTGGGCATTTTCACATTGAGCTTTCTGGCAATATCCCTGACGCGAATCGCCTTGATATCCTCGTCGCTGTAAAGCTCAAATATCGCCTCCAGATAATCTTCCATCACCGGTGTCAGCGGTTTTTCCTGTGCATCTTCTTTTGTGGCGGCCATATCCAATCCTTTTGTTAGGCATTTCTAATTT
Source organism: Desulfosalsimonadaceae bacterium (assembly GCA_046498365.1). Taxonomy (GTDB): domain Bacteria; phylum Desulfobacterota; class Desulfobacteria; order Desulfobacterales; family Desulfosalsimonadaceae; genus B1SED10-16. Next base: position 7,508 of record JAWOAV010000112.1, on the reverse strand, counting down.
TGATAGAACTAATTAAGGCCTCTTTTGCCCCTTGTCAAGCACAAATTTGGATATTTTTTTATCATTGGGCCGACGATCGGAGAATTGTCACAAAAAGATGTAATCAGACGGGGAAAAAGGAATGTTCAGAAAAGGCGATTGCAGGGTGCAGCTATCCATTCCTGGATTCACGCGCCGCGGCCTTGGGGTCGATGCTGCGCGTGGCTATGGGGGAAATTACGTACAGGGCCATCAGTGCAAACGCCAGATACCCGAAATATGGCGTAAAAACAAAAACAATACCCAGAATAAACATGCTCCAGGTAAACCAGGGATTTCTATCCATGAAGCGCCCCATGTGAAGGTATCGTACCGGATAAAGATTCATCAAAATGGATGTAAAAATCATCAATCCGGCAGCAAACAGGGCGACTGCCTCCCCCCATTGCGTTCCTTGAACATCCGGCTGTCCAAGCACGACCAGCGGCGCAATAACCAGCAGTGCGGCGGCAGGAGTCGGCATCCCCTTGAAAATGCCGGGAATCGGATGTTTATCCAGGGTAAAATAGCAAAGCCTGGCAAACCCGGCCGCGGTGTAGATGATGGCGACCAGTCCGGCAGGCAGCGCCTGAACCGATGCATCGGGATACGATGTAAGCGCAATGTAGAAAATCCATCCCGGGGCAATACAAAAACTGATGCCGTCCGCGATATCATCAAGTACGGCGCCAAAAGAGACGCCCTTGCAGTCTGTCGTATCCGGTAAAGGTTCGGTAAGCCCCAATTTTCGTGCCATGGCGCCGTCAAGCTTATCAAAAACCGCGGCCCCGATGAGCAGCAGATACGATTCGAGCATTTTCCCCTGGTATGCAAAAAAAACCGCCAGAAGACCCATGAGTGCGTTCATCAGGGTCAGGGCATTGGGGAAGACCGAAAGGATGCGGCGCCGCAGGAGATTGTCGTCCATGCAGATTTCATCAAGAAAAAATGCGCCGTATTTCCGGGAGTATACGGCCATGGAACCAAAATTGATGATCAGAAAAAGGATTTCAACGACAAGCAGATTTTCCACCGGCAGGAGCGAAATTTTTTCAAAAGCGTTGTATATGGCCGACGGGGCACCAGAAGGGGGCACATAAAACGCATAGATATAGAGCATAAAACCAAGCGGGGCGGCGATGATCGTACGCAAGCGGTTGATTTCCTGAAGTTCCGGCTCCTGACCGGATCGCGTGGCATATCCCCGCATGAAATGGGCAAAATTATCCCGGATCAACACCGCAACACATAAAATAAGGACAAAAACGGCATGTACCAGTTCTATCCCTCTGTGCCCGGGAGCCGCAAACATCAATCGCCACATCATTCCCGCGGCAAGCAGCGGAAAAACGATTGAATAGACAATGCGGTTCATCATGCGGTCCGCCAGCCGGGCGAGGTTTGTATTCGGGAGGAACCGCTCGGCAAACCATCCGTCGACGAGATCAAAGACCATGGAGATAAAAAACAGGATTGTCCCTAAGAAAAAAACAGAAGGGTTTCGGTTGAGCATCACCGCTATGGCGCAGATCATACCTGCAAAAACCAGTACGGGGCGACCATAAACAAGTATGGGGGCTAGTTTTTTTAAAATTTTCTGGTTTTTTGTCATACCGGATTCCCGGATTGTCTTTTCAATGCTGCGCTGCGATGGCGTGGAAGCAGAGCCATCTTACCATTAATTCCCGGCGGTGCAAAAGATTATCTTTACGGCTTTGCATGCCCGTCCGGGAGCCCGGATACCTGCCGAATTCATGTGGCGAGATATTCCAGGATGCCCCGTATGGAATTTTTCGTAAAATGCATTTCCCGCTCATAATGACTTCCGGGAAGGCAACGGACGCGGGAAAACACGGGATCCCTTGTCATCAGGTCGTCAATTATCACGTCCATTTCCGGTTCGGCCATGTGGGACCGGATCACATCGACCCAGAGGGAAAGCTGCGCTCTCGATGCGGAGAGGATTTCAAGCCCCTTTGAAAAGCTGCCGTAGTGGCCGAAGCAGAGTTTCCGATCCGCATACGGCCGGATCTTGTCCATGGAACCCAGAAAATCCTCGAAAACAAAACGCGGCGGGGTTGCCGGGCGAAGATAAAAATCATTTTCAAGCGTTTCAAAAACACCGAATAACTCCCCGCAAAACAATACATCCCGGAAGGCGAAACACTGGTGATGGGGCGCATGCCCAGGCGTCGGAATTACCGTAATCCCGTCTGCAAAATCAATGCTCCCCGCCGACACGATGGCCCCGGGAGGAACAGGGCGTATATCGCCGTATGCCGCGGCAACCTCTTTCAGCACCTTCCTGGATCCGGCCAGCAGACGCTCCGGATCGACCAGGTGCCGAACCGCCTGTTCGTGGCAGGCGACCCGCGCATCGGAGAAATGTTCGACCAGGTGCCCTATGCCCCCGGCATGATCCATATGAATATGGGTCAACAGCACCCAGTCGATCCTGTTTATCCCCCGGGATTCGATTTCCCGGATCAGATGACCGATGGTTGCGGCCGGCCCCGGGTCGACGATGAATGTTCCGGCCTCTCCCCGATAGAGCCATGCGGATATAAACCGGGTATACCCCAACGAGGGGATATCCAGGTCAATGAGTTCAAGCATCCGGGCTTCCAATACATCCTGATGTTTCAGTTATTCCGGCTTCCTGTGCGGGCGTGCCCGCCTGCAAGGGAAAAACGGTTTTTAAACAAAAAAGAACTATCCTGCTGTCTGTATTATTGCAAAACTTTGCTGTAAAATATAGGATTACATAAATTGCGGAGCGGGTCAAATGCACCATGACCGAATATTCGTATGGACGCATTGCCCTGAGAGTTCAACAGATGATCAGCACAGGGGGGAGTGCATGAATACCGAGATGGAAATCAAAAAAGCGGCAATCATTCTGGCAAACGCCAAAAGAACCGTTGCCTCCTGCGGAGCAGGTATTTCAGCGGAAAGCGGCATCGCTACATTCAGGGATCCGGGCGGCGTATGGGAAAAACTAAATCCAGCGGAAGTTGGCACCTCGGATGGATTGCTCAGCACGTTGACCCGCAATCCCGGCAAGCTCCTTCCCTTTTTCATCGAACTGCTGCAAGCCTTTGAAAAAGCTGAACCCAACCCGGCCCACCTTGCGCTGGGCGAACTGGAAAGGATGGGCATCCTGCAAACAGTTATCACCCAGAATATCGATAACCTGCACATTGAGGCCGGCAACACGGACGTAATCGAGGTGCACGGAAACGGATTCCGGATCCGGTGCCTCTCCTGCAGAAACACGGAAAGGATGCAAAGAAAGCCGCTCATACGGGACACATTGAAAAAAGTACGCCATATGGAAGATTTCACCCTTGACGCCATTGCCTCCCTGCTGCCGCCATGCCGGCTTTGCCTGTCGCCTACGCGCCCGGACGTGGTCATGTTCGGAGAAGCGGTCAAAGATATTCCCCAGGCATTTGATGCCGCCAGAAGATGCGACGTGCTTCTGGCCATCGGCACATCGGGAACGGTATATCCCGCAGCGCACCTCCCCTTTCATGCAAAGGAGTCGGGGGCGAAGGTTATCGTGGTCAACCCCAATGAAAACGCATTTTCAGCGGTTTCAGATGTGTATATCCCCATGAAAGCGGGCGAAGCAATGGGAGAAATCATCACCGCCATAAGAAAACTGATGCATTGAATATGTTGTAAGTTGTAAGTTGTAAGTTGTAAGTTGTAGGTGGCAGATGATCGGTTCAATGCGATTGCGGTTCCGTTATTCCGTCTCCCCGCTTGCGACTTTCCACATATCACCGGAGGTAGGAAAAACCATGACGCGCATCGACAATCCAATGGAAATTTTCAAGCTGCTGCCCCAGACCAACTGCCGGGACTGCAACGAAAAAACCTGCATGGCCTTTGCCGTGGCGGTTTTTAAAAACAGGAAACCCCTGGCCCGGTGCCCGCATCTGGCACCGGAAGTTCTTCAAAAATACGGCGGCGAAACGGAAAAGCCCAACACCATAGACGAAGACATGCTCGATGCGGTTGAACATCTCAAGAAAAAAATTCCCGGCATCGACCTGGCGGAAGCCGCACGGCGCACCGCATCCCGCTATGACGGCAAAAAACTAACGCTGAAAGTGATGGGCAAAGATTTTTCCGTGCATGCGGACGGCACGCTCTCCTCGGATATCCATGTCAATCCATGGCTTGCCGTACCGGTCCTCACTTATGTGCTCTACAGCAAGGGGGTGGCCTTGTCTGGCAACTGGATCTCGTTTCGGGAGCTCAAGGGCGGCATGGAGCGATATTCCCTGTTTCAGCAGCGCTGCGAAAAACCCCTGAAAAAAATTGCCGACAGCTACCCGGATCTTTTCCGGGACATGCTGGACATTTTCAACGGCAAGCGCATCGAAGGTCCGGTGGATTCGGATATCGCAGTCATTCTGCACCCGCTTCCCCTTGTGCCCATTATCGTATGTTACTGGATGCCGGAAGACGGGCTCGACTCGAGCCTGCACATCTATTTCGACGAAACCGCCGGGGAGAATCTCGATATAGATGCCCTCTACAACATGACGACCGGAATGGTGATCATGTTCGGCAAAATCGCACAGAAACACGGCATACGGTCCGGGGAGGCAGCCCGGTAAACCTATGGAAGGTGGGGGCGCAGGCTTTGCGAAGCCCGATCACCCCCAGGCGCCTTGAGAAATCGAATTGGTGAAATTTTTATAAAAGGATATCTTGAAAAACCATGAGGTAAAATGATAATAAAGTCCATTCACCCGTAAACCTTCATTTTTTTTACCCTTCAACGTATATTGCGCGTTCTTGCCGAAAGAGTTGATGAATTGAAAGAAAACGAACTGTTCAAAAGCGGTCTGCAGGGATCATCGTCTTATAATGCGGATTCCGTGGAGGTTCTGGAAGGGCTTGATCCTGTGCGCCGCCGTCCGGGCATGTATACGGATACCCAGCGCCCCAACCACATGGCCCAGGAGGTCATTGACAACAGCGTGGATGAAGCCATTGCCGGGTATGCCAAAAAGATCGAGGTCGCCCTGTTTGCGGACGGCTCTCTGCAGGTATCGGACAACGGGCGCGGCATGCCCGTGGACATGCATTCCACTGAAAAAATCTCGGGCGTCGAGGTAATTATGACCCGGCTGCATGCCGGGGCAAAATTTTCCAATAAAGATTATCGTTTTTCCGGCGGACTTCACGGGGTGGGCGTATCCGTTGTCAATGCCCTTTCCGCCCGCCTGGAAATTGAAATATTCAGAAACGGGGAAAAATACGAGATTGCCTTTGAAGGCGGCCGCAAGGTCCGGGACCTTGCCCCCACCGGCACCGCAGGCAGGCACAAAACCGGCACATCCATAAGGTTCTGGCCCGATCCGCAGTATTTCGACAGCACCTCCTTTTCCGTGTCCCGCCTGACCCACAACCTCAGGGCCAAGGCGGTGTTGTGCCCGGGGCTGGAGGTCGTTTTCACCAACCACAATACCGGCGAAACAAAAACATGGCTTTTTACCACCGGACTGGACGAGTACCTTTCCACATGCCTGAACGGGCTGGAAACTGTACCTGAAAAGCCATTTACCGGGCTAATCGAGGAAGCCGATGAACAGGCCTCGTGGGCCTGCGCATGGCTTTTGGAATCCGGCGGGGGCGTGGCCGAAAGTTACGTCAATCTGATCCCTACCCTGCAGGGCGGGACACATGTCACCGGTTTCCGGCAGGGGCTTTTAACTGCCCTGCGGGAATTCTGCGATCTCCGACGACTGCTGCCGAGGGGGATTAAACTAGCCCCCGACGACATATGGGAAAACTGCGCCTATGTATTGTCCGTGAAAATGGTCGATCCGCGATTTTCAGGGCAGACCAAGGAAAAGCTTTCCTCGCGGCAGTGCGGCGTGTTCGTATCCGCAGTGGTGAAAGACGCGTTCAGCCTCTGGTTGAACCAGCACCCGGAAATCGGTGAAAAAATAGCTGAAATTGCAGTAAATTCCGCGCGCAACCGCATCCGCGCATCCAAAAAGGTGGCTAGAAAAAAGGTGGTTTCCGGACCCACCCTTCCCGGCAAGCTGGCCGATTGCGTCAGCCAGGATTTCGAGCAGTGCGAACTGTTCCTGGTGGAAGGCGACTCCGCCGGGGGATCGGCCAAACAGGCCAGGAACCGCCAGACACAGGCCATATTGCCGCTTCGGGGAAAAATTCTCAACACCTGGGAGGTGGAACCGGACGCGATCTTCTCCTCAAAGGAGGTCCGCGACATTGCCGTGGCCGTCGGGATGGAACCCGGCTCCCCGGATATCAGCGGCCTCCGGTACGGCAAGAACATCATCATGACCGATGCCGATTCAGACGGCCTTCACATTGCCACCCTGCTCTGCGCGCTTTTCCTGAAGCATTTCAAGCCCCTGGTCATGGCAGGAAGGGTTTACGCGGCCCTGCCCCCGCTTTACCGGATCGATATCGGAAAGCAGGTGTACTATGCCCTCGACGATGCCGAAAAAAACGCCATCCTGAAAAAGTATGCCAAAAAAAACCAGAAAACCGCGGTGCAGTTGTTTAAAGGGCTCGGCGAAATGAACCCCATGCAGTTGCGGGAAACCACCATGGACCCGGATACCCGCAGGCTGGCCCGCCTGACCGTTGACATGGACAATCCGGAAAGGCTCTACGGCATCATGGACATGCTGCTGGGGAAAAAATACGCCCCCGCCCGAAGGCGTTGGCTTGAAGAAAAAGGAAACATGGTCGATATATGAAACCGATCGCCGCAAACGGATTCGACTCCGTTACCATTGAAGACTACAGCGAAAAAGCGTATCTCAATTATGCAATGACCGTTATCATGCATCGGGCGCTGCCTTTTATCGGCGACGGACTGAAACCGGTGCAGCGGCGGGTGCTGTACGCCATGTCCGAGCTGGGACTGAAAAGCACCGCCAAGCACAAGAAATCCGCCCGGACCGTGGGCGACGTGCTTGGCAAATTTCATCCCCACGGGGATACGGCCTGCTACGAGGCCATGGTATTGATGGCCCAGCCGTTTTCCTACCGCTACCCGCTTATCGACGGGCAGGGGAACTTCGGCTGCGCAGATGACCCCAAATCCTTTGCAGCCATGCGGTACACGGAATCCCGGCTTTCCTTTTTTGCCGATGTTTTCCTTTCCGAACTGGGTATGGGGACGGTGGAATGGATCCCCAATTTCGACGGCACCCTGAAGGAGCCGGCCACCCTGCCCGCCCGACTGCCAAACATTCTGCTCAACGGCACCATGGGGATCGCCGTGGGAATGGCAACGGACATCCCCCCCCACAATGCTGTGGAAGTCGTCGACGCACTGGTCCATCTCATCGACAACCCAGGGGCCGGTCCGGAAGCGCTTTGCCGATATATCCAGGGACCGGATTACCCGGGCGGCGCCGAGATTATCTCCGGCAAGGAGGAGATCGAAGAGATCTACCGCACGGGATACGGCTCGCTGCGCCTTCGCG
>JAWOAV010000099.1:0-3878 GCA_046498365.1 Desulfosalsimonadaceae bacterium | reverse complement strand
GTTACAGTTAATGGTAACGAATCAAGATGCCTGCAAGCTAATGAAACTTATGTAAAAAATACAGGAGAAACCGGAACACTTCCATATACAGGAACAATAGATGTTACCCCCGGGGATATAGTAAGGGTGCAATATCAAGTTGATAATACAGATATGGATTTCGAAGGTGATGCAGTCTTTGATAGTCCAGTTGCCGTATCGGTAAATTTTGAACAAATAGCAACAAAATGATAAACGCAAACTTAAATATTAACGGAGCAAGTAGGGGGACTTTACCATAAGATAATATAGGGCTTTGCGAAAAGCAACAAAGATAGAAAAGGGGAGCGCGGATGGCAAGATCGCGGCGGCGTCTTGTTTCAAACCGCAGACATACTGGAGTATTTCGAGTATTTGAAATAAGACGCCAACAAAGATATTGGGCCGAAAGACAATTTTGAGAGAGATTCTATAACCCATCTCAAAATGCGGATTTCGTTTTATCCGCTTGTTTGAATTTGGTTTTTTCGGGGTAGAAATCAAAATCGATTGCTAACAATTCTATACATGTAACAATAGACATAATGATAACCTCGTAGGGGCACCCCTTGCGGGTACCCGTAATCTGGGCACCCGCAAGGGGTGCCCCTACGGGCGATTGCGATAACGATTTCGATTTCGATCCAACAAATTGCGCCGAAAGATAATTTTGAGAGAGGTTCTACACGTCGCGGGAGGACCAATATTTCACAATGGCGTCGCAAAGCCCGTCGATGGTATAGGTGTCCGCTTCGACATCGACGGTAAACCCTTTTTCAGCAGCGGTTTGTGCGGTGATCGGGCCGATGGCGGCGACGGCGACGCCGGATAGGAGCTTGACGAATTCGTCTTCCGGCAAAAGGGCTGCAAAGTTGGTGACGGTCGATGAACTGGTGAACGTCACCATGTCAACGGTTTTTTCCCGGAGCGCTGCTACCAGTCCGCCCGTTGCAGCCGTGTCCGACACGGTTTCGTAGGCGATGATTTCTTCCACATCGGCCCCCATTTTTGCCAGCTCCACAGGAAGCACGGGGCGTGCGCCCGCCGCACGGGGAAGAAGAATTTTTTTGCCGGAAACGGCTTTTTCCGCAAACGCCGCCACAACGGATTCCGCCCGGAAACTTTCCGGTACAATATCGGCACCAAGCCCGAAGCGATACATTTTTTCCGCCGTTGCCGGTCCGATGGCCGCGGTCCGGATGTGCCCGAGCGCCCGGGTGTCCTTTCCGAGTGCTTTCATGCGCGAAAAAAACACCTCCACGCCGTTTACACTGGTGAAAACCAGCCAGTCGAAGGCGCCGATCCCATGGATGGCTTCGTCCAACTGCGCTGCGTCATCGGGAACGACCACCCGGATAACAGGATATTCAAGGCACTCGGCGCCCATGTCGGAAAGTTTTTTCACCATGTCGCTGGCCTGCTTTCTTGCCCGCGTCACAACGATCCGCCGGCCGAACAGGGGGCGGTTTTCAAACCACTTCATTTTTTCCCGCAGTTCCACCACCCGCCCGACCACGATAATGCACGGGGCTTTCAGGCCGGCTTTTGCGACGTTTTCGGTTATGGTGGCAAGCGTGCCGGTGACCGTCTGCTGGGATGCGGTCGTCCCCCATCGGACCAGCGCCACGGGGGTTTCCGGATCCATGCCGCACCCCGTGAGCCTCGCCGTGATGCGGGGGAGGTTTTTCACCCCCATGAGGAACACCAGGGTCCCGCCCGTTTTTGCCAGTGCTTCCCAGTTGAGCATTGACTCGGCCTTGTTGGGGTCTTCGTGCCCGGTGATGAAGGTCACCGAAGACGTGTACTGGCGGTGCGTCAGGGGGATGCCCGCATACGCCGGGGCCGCGATGGCGGATGTGACGCCGGGCACGATTTCAAAGGGGATGTTTTCGGCCGTAAGCGCCTCGATCTCCTCCCCCCCGCGCCCGAAAATAAAGGGATCCCCCCCCTTCAGCCGGACCACCACGTTGCCTGCCGCGGCCTTTTCCACGATCAGCGCATTGATCTGGTCCTGGGTGAGGGTGTGATCCCCCCCCTGCTTCCCGGCATATATCATCTCCGCGTGTTCATGCGAAAACGTGAGCAGCTGTTTCGAGGCGAGGTAGTCGTAGATGATGACGTCCGCCGCACCGATGCATTCGATTCCCTTTTGTGTCACCAGGCCGGGGTCTCCGGGTCCGGCGCCCACAAGATAGACTTTTCCGGGCATTGTGTTCAATCTCGTAAAAATTTGGTGGTGTGACGGCAGAAAAAATCGTTTTCGGCCATTACGACGATTCTGCCTGTTGTATGAGTCTCTCGATAATTTCCGCCGCACCCCGCTCGATCAGGCGCCGGGCAAGGGTTTCGCCCAGAGCCTCCCCTTTGTCTGACGCACCGGTCAAGGTGTCCTTGTAAATGACCGATCCGTCGATTTCCGCAACAAGGCCTGTAAGGGAAATTTCGCCTCCGGAGGGTGAAACCGTGGCGAAGGCGGCAATGGGCACCTGGCAGCCTCCCTGGAGGAGCTTCAAAAACGCCCTCTCGGACAGCACGGCGCGGGCCGAATCCTCGTGGTGGAGGGCGGCTGCCAGATCGTTGATACGGTCGTCGTTTTGCCGGGTCTCGATGCAGAGCGCTCCCTGCCCCACTGCAGGCAGGATGACATCGGGCCCGATTTCCTGGGTGACCCTGTCTGCCATGCCGAGCCGCTTCATGCCGGCGGCCGCAAGGACGATGGCGTCCAGTTTTTCCGTTTCCAGTTTTTTGAGGCGGGTATTCAGGTTGCCGCGCAGTCCCGTGATGCGAAAATCGGGGCGAAAATGCAGCAGCTGCGACGCCCTGCGGAGGCTGCTGGTACCGATTACGGCGCCTTCCGGCAATTCTTCCACCGGCCGGCCGCTTTTCGTGATCAGGACATCAAAGGGGGTTTCGCGCCTCGGTATGGACGAAATCCAAAGGCCTTCGGGCACCTCCCCGGGCATGTCCTTCATGGAGTGAACGGCCACATCGATGCGCCCTTCCAGCAGGGCCTCCTCGATTTCCTTCACAAACAGCCCTTTGCCTCCTACCTTGGCAAGGGGGACGTCCAGGATTTTATCGCCGGTGGTCTTGATGACTTCAAGCGAAACCGCAAGGCCGGGATGCAGGCGCATCAGTTCGCTTTTGACCCATTCGGCCTGCCAGAGTGCCAGCTTGCTTCCGCGGGTGCCTATGGTAACGGAAGACGTCATACGCCGCAGCTGGAGCAGCTTGTTGAGGAACAGGTGCCGCAGCCGGATGCGCCTGCGGATGCGCTGACAGTTTCACCGCCGCTTCCTTTGCTCACAAACCCGCACGCGGACATAAGGCGTTTTATGTTTTCCGTTCCGCATCCAGGACATACGGGCGTTTCCTTCCCCATGACAAGCATTTCAAATTTCTTGTCACATTTGTCGCAGAAATATTCATATATGGGCATGGGACTTCTCCTCCTTACAAAAAAAATAACACGCAACAGCCCTCTGAAACAAGCCGGCAGCCTGATCAAGGGGGGCGCTATCCCCGGTCGACGGTTCCCGGGCCATTGGGTGATCATAAACAACAAAAGATATATTATATTACAATTCTTTGCATTTATCAATAGGTATCATGACCAGGAAAACCTCGTAGGGGCACCCCTTGCGGGTGCCCGGAATGCGGACGCCCGCAAGGGGTGCCCCTACGGGCCCATTCTGCGGGAATATGTGTCTTGTCTATACAAAAATCAGTAGCAATTTGTAAAGATGATGCGGCAGGCACCGCTTCGCATCAGGAACCGGCGGCATTTTTCTGCTTTGCACTGCCGGCGATCAGTTCCCTTGCGTTTTCCAGGTAACGGTCCGATTCCGCGTGGCCGCATG
>JAWOAV010000105.1:0-2836 GCA_046498365.1 Desulfosalsimonadaceae bacterium | reverse complement strand
TACGTCGACAGGCTGGCTGGTCACGGGTTCACCTCGAAGGCTCGGGCCCGGCGTACCTGGTCCGGATCGTCCATCGCGGCCTGGATCTCCTCGCTGCGTCCGTTGTCCGTGAAGTGCTTGATGCCGCCAATGACACCACGGCGGGGGTCGATCCGTGCGGCGCGGTCCAGGTCCACCTCAATCTGGCCCCGGGAGAAATCCGGGAAGTCTGCTTTTTGTTGGGACAAGGCGCGAACAGGGAAGATGCGCAGCGGCTTGTGACAAAATATCGGCAGCCGGAGAGCATCGATGCGGCATGGGACGAGACAACGGCGTTCTGGGAAGCGCTTCTGGGCTCCGTAACGGTTGAAACGCCGGATGCGGGCATGGATCTGATGCTGAACCAATGGCTGGTTTACCAGAATCTTTCCTGCCGCATCTGGGGGCGCTCGGCGCTCTACCAGTCGAGCGGCGCATTCGGTTTCCGGGATCAACTGCAGGATATGACGGGTATTTTGCACCACGAACCAGGGATCGCCCGGGAACACCTTTTGCTTGCGGCCCGGCACCAGTTCGCAGAAGGCGATGTCCTGCACTGGTGGCACCCGCCGTCCGGACGCGGGGTGCGCACCCGCATGACCGACGACCTGCTGTGGCTGCCCTATGTAACCGCCCATTACGTGAAAGTCACCGGCGATGTTTCGGTCTTGTCCGAGCAGATTCCGTTTCTGCAGGCAAAGGCGCTCGACGCCGAAGAGGAGGAACGATACGGCCATTATGAACACACCGCCGAAGGTTTCAGCCTTTATGAACATTGCCTGCGGGCCATCCGGAAAGCCGCCACCCGGGGAAATCACGGCCTGCCTCTGATCGGCGCCGGCGACTGGAACGACGGCATGAACCGCGTCGGCATCCACGGAAAAGGGGAAAGTGTATGGCTGGGCTGGTTTCTGCGGGCAACGCTTATTGATTTTGCCGATATCTGCCGGCAGATGGACCAGAGCGGGCAGGCGGATACGTTTATGGCCATGGCCCGGCAACTGAGCCGCGATATCGAAGCCTCCGGCTGGGACGGTGAGTGGTACCTGCGGGGATTCTACGATGACGGCGTCCCGCTGGGCTCGTCTAAATCCGACGAGTGCCGGATCGATTCCATCGCCCAATCCTGGGCCGTTCTTTCGGGCGGAGAGCCGGATTTCTCCCGTGCCAAACGCGCCATGGAAGCAGTGGAAAAACACCTCGTAAACCCGGAGGACCAACTGATCCGGCTTTTTACGCCGCCGTTTGACACCTCCCCGCGTGATCCCGGATACATCAAGGGATATCCCCCGGGCATCCGGGAAAACGGGGGACAGTACACCCACGCGGCAACCTGGGCTGTATGGGCCTTTGCCGAACTGGGCCAGGGAGACCGCAGCCAGGCGCTTTTCAGAATGTTAAACCCCGTCTGCCACGGGGATACCCCGGAAAAAATTGCCCGATACCGGGTGGAGCCCTATGTCATCGCCGCAGATGTCTACAGCATGCCCCCCCATACCGGGCAAGGCGGATGGACCTGGTATACCGGATCCGGAAGCTGGATGTACCGCCTCGGCCTGGAGGCGATTCTGGGATTTCGCCGCACGGGAAACGTTCTTCGCATCTCACCCTGCATTCCCGGGGCCTGGCCCGGATTTGCCATAACCTACAGCCATGGCGCCTCGGTTTATCATATTCAGGTCCAAAACCCCAAAGGCGTCAACAGGGGCGTTGAAGAGATTCTGCTCGAAGGCGAAGTTTTGGACGGCAAAGACATTCCCCTTTTGGAAGAAAAGCGGCGATACGACGTCGTGGTGCGCATGGGGTGAAGCAAACAGCGGCGTGAAAACTAAGCAAAAAGACATTGAAATGGAAACTTTTTTTAATCATGAAAATTCGAAACTTCGCACCTACAGCCGCCGGGAATTTTTAGCACTGTCTGCTTTGGCCTCTGCCGGTTTTCTGGCTGGATGCGCGATCAACCCGGTTACCGGACAAAGACAATTGATGCTGGTATCAAAAGACCAGGAAATTGAAGTGGATCAAGAAAACGCACCCCATCAATTTTCCACGGACTATGGAAAATTGCAGGATGATGCGCTGAATAAATATCTGCACCAGGTCGGCAAGGACATGATCCCCCACAGCCACCGCCCTGATATGCCTTATTCCTTTCAGGGAGTCAATGCAACCTACATCAATGCCTATGCCTTTCCCGGAGGAAGCATTGCCGTCACCCGGGGCATCCTGCTCTCCCTTGAAAGTGAAGCCGGTCTTGCCGCCCTTCTGGGACATGAAATGGGTCATGTAAATGCCCGGCACACCGCTCAGCAAATGTCCAAAGGCATGCTGACCCAGGCCGTTGTGGGGGGGATTGCCGTTTATGCCGGAACCAGGGGGGAAGGCTACGGACAGGCGGCCGCCCAACTCGGCATGCTTGGGGCCGGGGCGCTTCTTGCTTCCTACAGCCGCGACAACGAACGCGAAGCCGACAGGCTGGGCATGACCTATATGACCCGAAGCGGGTATGGTTCGGAAGGCTTCGTACAACTCATGAGCATGCTAAACGGCCTCCATACGGGAAATGCCGGAGCAGCCTCGCTCCTGTTTTCCACCCATCCCATGAGCCGGGAACGATACGACACCGCCGTTGACATGAAAAACAACGAGTTTTCCAGTTTTGCCTCCCAGCCGCTGCACCGGGAACGATACATGGATCATACCGCGGACCTTCGAACCCTGAAGCCCGCCATTGCCCTTTTTCAACAAGCCGAAGAATCAATGGCGCGGAAGGATTATGATCAAGCCGAAACTTCTTTTAATCAGGGATTAAAACTCG
>JAWOAV010000226.1:0-5746 GCA_046498365.1 Desulfosalsimonadaceae bacterium | reverse complement strand
GCCGGTAGATTTCGACCTCTCCACCCTTGAAATGATCCCCCCGGACAACACCCGGCTCGGGGTTTTGTTCAAGGAGCTTGAGTTCAGTGCCCTTCAGAAGGAATTTCCGGTGACCGCCGATCTTTCCGGCAAAACCTATCAATCCGTTTCGGATGCAGGCGCATTGGACCGGCTGGTCGACGCGCTCAGGAAAGCCGGCCGGTTTGCCGTTGACACGGAAACCACATCGGTTACGGCCGTCAGGGCGGATCTGGTAGGCCTTTCTTTTTCAATTGAACCGGGCCAGGCATTTTATGTGCCGTGCGGGCACCGGGCGGATGCGGGAAAGCAGCTCGAACCGGCGGCTGTTATATCGGCCTTGAAGGATTTGCTGGAGGATGTGCATACGGAAAAAATCGGCCAGAACATCAAGTATGACATGACGGTGCTCAGTCGTCACGGCATCGAACTGGCCGGCGTAGTTTTTGACACCATGATCGCCTCCTACCTGCTCAATCCGGACAAGCGCTCCCATTCCCTGGAACAGATCGCCCTTGACCTGCTGGATCACCCGATGATCTCGTATTCGGACGTAACGGTGGTCGATGGCCATAAAGTCGATTCGTTCGCAGAAGTTCCCGTGGATGCCGCCACCGTCTATGCCTGCGAGGATGCGGATGTGACCCTGGAGGCCTCTCGTCTTCTGGGTCCGAAGATCGCTGCATCAGGGCTTCAGCCGCTCATGGACACGGTTGAAATGCCGCTGGTGCCGGTCCTGGCGCGCATGGAACGCACCGGTATACGCGTCGATACGAACCGACTGCGTGCCATGTCAAAAGAGCTCGCCGAGGAACTCGATACAATACGGGATGACATTTTTACGCTGGCCGGGGAAGAGTTCAACATCAACTCGTCGCAGCAGTTGGGCGTCATCCTGTTCGAAAAAATGGGTCTGCCGAAGCAGAAGAAGACAAAAAAGAAGACCGGTTATTCCACGGATGTGGAGGTGCTGACATCTCTTGCCGCAATTCATGAGCTTCCTGCCATGATTCTCCGCCACAGGACCCTGTCCAAGCTGAAATCCACCTACGTGGACGCCCTGGTAGAGCTGGTCAATCCGGAAACCGGGCGGGTCCACACCTCATTCAACCAGACCGTTACCGCCACCGGAAGGCTTTCCAGCTCCAATCCGAATCTTCAGAATATACCTGTTCGTACCGATGCCGGCAAGGACGTGCGAAGGGCCTTTATCCCCGACGAGGGAGCGCGTTTTCTTTCGGCCGATTACTCCCAGATTGAACTGCGGCTCCTTGCCCATTATGCCGACGATCAAAAACTCATTGACGCTTTTTTGAATGACGAGGACATCCACGCCCGGACCGCGGCGGAAGTGTTCATGGCAAGTCCTGCCATGGTTACCAGCGAACTGCGGCGCCAGGCGAAAACCATCAATTTCGGTATCATCTACGGCATGGGGGCCTATTCCCTTTCCCGGGAGCTGGGCATCAGCCAGAAGATGGCTAGAACCTACATTGATAATTATTTTTACAAGTATCAGGGCGTAAAGGCATACATGGACGAAACCCTTGAAAGGGCCAGGAAGACAGGACAGGTTTCGACCGAGCTTGGGCGCATACGCTTTCTCCCGGATATAAACAGCACAAACAGCAATGTCCGGGCATTTGCCGAGCGGATGGCCATCAATATGCCGATCCAGGGGACAGCTGCCGACCTGTTAAAGCTCGCCATGATTCGGGTGGACAAAGCCATCGCTGACAGGAGGCTCAAAGCCGCGATGCTGCTGACGGTGCATGACGAGATGGTTTTCGAAGTGCCCGCAGAGGAAATGGAAGAGATGAAAGCCCTTGTCAAAGAAACAATGGAAAACGTATGGAAATTGAAGGTTCCGCTCAAGGTCAACCTTGCGGTGGGGGACAACTGGGCCGAGGCCCATTGACAACGCGGGGATTTTCGCTTTATTTTTCCTGGCTTCCCGCCCCATTGCCTGCTTCATTTTTCCGAACCGTTTTTTCCACAACATCGTAGATGCTCTGGAAATGGTCCTGAAAGGTCGAAGGGGTCACGGTTCGGATCTCAATGAACTTGACGACGATTTCCTTGGCGGTTTTCAATATCATTTCATCCGTTTTTGAATGCATCTGAGCCCCCTGTACTGCTGGCATGAAAAAGTATTTGCGGGACTTACGGACCGGGTATGTCCGGTCGCAACGCGCCGCACCCCCGGGGGCAGCTTCCCCGCGCAACCCCTTTTTGAAAAACGCGTTTCCCCGAAAAAGCCTGTCCGCTGTCATTCGCAGGCAACCCTGCACATACCAGATATCCAGCGCATTCGCAACAGATTCCTTGACGAAAGCAAAACCACAAACTATAATTTTACGCCTCTACTGAAAAACCATGGGCGGACGCATAAGGCGTATGAGGGGTTGTTGCTGCCTGTCATGAAAGGGTCGTTTCATGGGAAGGGTGCCCGCCATTTACAAGGAGGCAAACGGCGAAAATATGCGTCGGATCAATCTTTTCCGGCAAAAAGCGGTTGGTTTGTCATCCGGGGAGAATCTGGAAATGCTGAAAAATGAATGGAAAAATGTCGGCCGCAATGACTTGTGCCCCTGCGGAAGCGGCCGTAAATATAAAAAGTGCTGTCTGAAAAAACAGAGCCCCACGGAGGTCGATTACAAGCGATATTACAAACAGAAGTATGATATCGACCTAAAAGAGCCGGGTGAGGTCGAAAAAATCGAGGAATGCGGCCGCCTTGTGGTATCGGGCCTTGAGCAGGTTGCCTCCATGCTCGGGCCGGGTGTGACAACCAACGAGATCAACGACTTGGTGCAGAAGATCGCCGATGCGCATGGTGCGATCTGCGCGCCGCTCAACTACCGGGGATTTCCAAAGAGCGTCTGCACGTCGATCAATGAAGTGATCTGCCACGGCATTCCCGGAGAAACCGTGCTGAAAGACGGGGATATCGTAAATGTCGATATTACCTATGTGCTGAACGGGTATTATGCCGATGCCAGCAAGACCTTTTTCATCGGCGAGCCCTCTCCGGATGCCCGCCGGATCGTATCGGTGACGGCGGAGAGCCTGGTTGCGGGGATGGAAATGTTAAAACCCGGCAACACCATCGGCGATATCGGCTGGGCCATTCAGAACTGCGCCGAAGGAAGGGGATGCTCCGTAGTCAGGGAGTTCGTGGGGCACGGGCTTGGCAGAAGTTTTCACGAGCCGCCACAGGTACCGCATTTCGGAAAAAAAGGGCAGGGGATACCCCTTGTGCCGGGAATGGTCTTTACCGTTGAACCCATGATCAACCTGGGAAGGCCCGAGCTTTTCATCGCGGATGACGGGTGGACCGCCATTACCCGGGACCGGAAGCTTTCCGCCCAGTTTGAGCAGACGTTTCTGATTACGGAAGACGGATATGAAAGCCTCACTCCGTATGATGTAGAGGCCTTTGTCGGTTAGGTGCAAATACCACAGGCTGCCGATGGTTTTTCCGCAGCGTCCGTGCCGGTCAACCGACCCGGCAGGCGGTCACCGGCCATACAGTCGCGCCTTTGTCTCCATCCGCGTTTTTTCGATGGCATTTATCATCTCCGATTGAAACGCCTTTCTGCTGTAGCGCTCTTCCGCCATCAGCAGGGTTTTGTCCATGAGTAGCCCCCCGGCGATGGAACCGGCAATCCCGCCAACGGTCGCGCCGATAGCCGTGCCGCCCCCCGGTACGACAGAGCCCACGGCCGCTCCTGTGGCCGCCCCTGCGCCGCCCCCTCCTCCTTTTCCCATTGCCCGGGCGCTGCCAAACCGGGCAATCGCCCGGGCGGATGCCTTGAACATCGATTTTTTGGCGACATTTTTTACGATTTTTTTCCCGATAACGCTCCCCGTCAGAAACCCCACCGCGGAGGTGGCGGATGCGGACAACATCCGGGAATCAAACCCGATAAAATCATTGAAGTCCAGAATTTCGGATGTGGTCCAGGTTCTGGCAACGGCAATGTCTCCGCCTGTTTCATGGATCCGGTTTTCCTCCACCAGGCGGCGGACGGCCTCCTGAAGACGGGCTTCCGAAGCGTCATGCCGTTTGCGCAGAATGTTCAGCTGGTCGCGGACGGTTTTAAAATTGGCATCGGCGTTGAGATGCCGTTCAAGCATGGCGGCGAGATGCTCGTCCGCTGATCCGCTGAGCATATAAGCGATCCGGGCGTATTCGGCAAAAAGGCTGTAATACCAGTCCAGAAAGTCATCCACGCGAAGGATCATGTCATCAAATGCACGGTCAATGGCTGCTTCCAGCTCCCGGGAGGATGAGCCCAGCGTGCGGAGGAGGTCCATGCGATATGCCTGTATCTGCGTTATGGTCCCGGGTCTGACATATGCGTCATCGATACGTTCGGCGTAATGACGGACTGTCTGACGGGCGGCGGCATGATATGCTGCAAATTTCGATTTTTCGGAAAAGCGCGCTTCCAGAAAAAAAAATACGGCAACAAGGGTCAGCAGAAACAGGGAGAGGAAAGCCGCGTAAAATATGCATTTTCGCGCAGGGATCCGTGGATCCGGAAGAACCGGGTCGGGAGAAAGGGGGAGAAGGATCCTTTTCAGTTCTTTTGCGGGAACAAGGCAGAAGGTCAGGATGTTCACGGCATTGAAAAAAATCACATAGCCTGCGAGAAACAATGCTGCCAGCGATGCCAGGGGAATGTCACTGTAACCGGCATGCCCTGCGGCATACGCCATGATGCCGCCGTAAACGGCCATCCATTCGGAGACCCCCTTTACAAAAGCGCTTCCGTTCAGGTGCCGGATGGCATCTTCATGGGCGGCGATGGCGGATGCAAGCGTTTCATAGCGGGGAAATGGCAGATCAAAGGCGTGTACGGCCAGGGAATAGACCGCCAGCATGATAAACGGGGTGCACAGCACGGCGCCGGACAGGGCCATGCTCGTGACCAGGTAGGGTTTGATTTCTTTTGTCAATAAGTGGAAAAAAACCCGGTACGCCATATAGAAAACCGGTATTACCGATAGAAACAAAACCCAGTCCGTTAAACTGAAAAACCGGAACCCGATCAACATGAACAAGGAGGTTGTCACCGCATAAAATGACCAGAGCAGCAAAGGCAGTATCCGTCCGGAGAAAATTTTTGCCATCCGGCCGCGGCGGGTAAATATTTCAAGAAAACGGATTTTTCGAACGGTAGAGCGGTAGACGCCTCCTATGGCAAGGGGGGCCGAAAGCACCATTACCACCAAAGGCACCAGCCACGGTTGATGCGATGCAAAGAAACCGCTGAAGGCAAATGCGGCCGCACACCATGCGGAGGCCTTGAAAAGATAGACCGGAAACGATACCGCGCGGCGGTTTTTTTCTGGGGATGATGGGTTCGTATGCACTGTTCTTACCGCGTCAACAGACGGTGTGTATGGGTTTCATATGGTTGTTTGTAATACAGCGGATGGAAAAATTCTAATAAAATATTCGCCCCTTGAAAATGGGCAGAAATTGTATTACTGATCCTTTTTTAATTGTTTTAATTGATACGGTTTTTTTTTGCCGGCCCTGGTGCCGCAGACAATGGTCCCGAATTGTAAAAATACCGAGCGTATTCATTTACTTATCCATGGAAAAACCATGAAACAGATTCATGCCATCGAGCGGGAGCAATTTGAAAAACTGTTCCGCCAGGAAGCCATTGACTGCCTGGAAGACAGGTTGGTAGTGCTGGACGCATTTCTTTTA
>JAWOAV010000225.1:0-3142 GCA_046498365.1 Desulfosalsimonadaceae bacterium | reverse complement strand
AATTTGCGATCCTTCCGAAGGTCGTTTTCCTCGTTTTTTCCAGTCCTTTTACCCATTTTTCTAAAGCGTTTTCCATTTCTGGCATTAGCTAATTAATGTCCATATGCTCAACTTCGTTCCTTTGAGCCGTCTCGAAAGCTACCTCGACACGATTTACGGGCATGTCGAGGATCATGTGGGCCCGATGATCGTGGGCGGCGATTTCAACACCTGGAACAACGACCGATTAATGGCCGTTGAGCAGTTTGCCGCAAAACTGGGTATGGTCGAAGCCCTTGCCTATTATGAAACCGCCGCTGGCGGTACGCCGCCGGCCTGGTTGTTTTTTTTAAAGCCTTTCATGCAGCTTGATCTCGATTCTCCGCTGGACCGCTGGTTTTGCCGAGGGCTTGAGGTCATTTCATGCCGCTACCTGGAGGGGTTCAACTCATCGGATCATGCACCTATCCTTCTCCAGGTCCGTCTAAATCATCGATAAAGCGCTAAGCGCAGGGCTGCCACAGACATACTTGAGAGATTGTCATTGGCGCTTGTAGTTATTTCTAAGAGTTCCATATCCGTATGGTGCTTCAGCAAGAATATATATAGCGCCCCCTCTGACCAAGTCCTGTAAGTCTCTTTGAATCGAATAATCCGGATTCTTTATAATACGCCCATCAACACCTTCGAATTATACCCAATCCCATGCATGCCTCCCTTGCCGCCCCAAGTAGGGCTTGCCGGGACAGCTTCCGCTATTCTCATGTTTGACACAGGGTATCCTTTGCATCCTTCGGCGGGTTTAACGCTTGCCTTATTTGCGTGGTCCGTGTATATCCATTAAGGCGTTCTTCCATCTTTCCGGGACAAAGAAACTGAAAAACATTCACTGTGGGTATCACCAAGCGTTGAACGGGTCGGCGAAGGGAGTATATTATGCGGTTTCTGCTGCTTCTGGCAATCCTGTCTTCAAAATTTCAAAAAGCCTCGCGCACCGATAAAAATTTCAAAAAATTGTTGATGGGGCATGAGTGTCGAATCGTGATCAAGACCCGCGACGGGAAAAAGGGAAAGCGGTTTATTTTTGAAAACGGGACCTTTTCCTCGGACAAAAATCTCGACGAATTCGACGCGGCCATGGTCTGGAACGATGCGGCCACGGCTTTTACCGCAATGAAAAAAGGCGAAGAAGGCATCACCGAGGCCATTCAAAACCATAAGGTTGCCATCGAAGGCAAGCTGCACGCGTTTACGTGGTTTGGTGCAGCCATCAATTTCGTTATGGCATAAATAATCCCGATTACGGAGGCCACATGTCATACTGGACACATGAATACCTGCTGAAAACGTACGGCGGCCCCATGGTGCAGGCGGAATATCTCCGGGATATGGCAAAGCCGTTTTTTACGCCGCGGGTGTTTTCCGGATTCAACCTCTTTCTCAACAAGTCGCAGCTGCTTCCGGATGCCGTGGATCTGATCGCCAAGGAGAGCCGGTCCAAAAAAGCCTTTATTGTTACGGATGAATACGCAAGGCGGTTTGCCCCGACAGTCCAGAGCCCTTATGAAAAGCGCCACGGCTTCAAATTTGAGATCTGGGCCGAATCACAACCCGATACGCCCATCGACACTGTAAAGGCGTGTGCCGAAGAGATCAGCCGGCATAGGCCGGACCTGATTTTCGCCCTGGGCGGCGGGTCGGCCATGGACACGGCCAAGGCGGCGTGGCTGCTCTACGAGCATCCCGGCCTCGATATTGCAAACGTGAGCCCCCTGGTCCCCCTGAACCTGCGCAACAAGGCAAAATTGGTCGCTATTCCCACCACCAGCGGCACCGGTTCGGAAGTATCGGGTGTTGCGATCATCTCCTTTCCGGACGGTGTCAAGCTTGCGGTCGCCGGTGCGCTCCCGGAATTCGTGCCGGACTATGCGCTTCTGGATCCCACGTTTACGACAGGCATGCCCCCGGAACTGACGGCCGGCACCGGCGGAGATGCGCTTGCCCACGCCATTGACGGCTTTATGGCGCCGAAATCCGATGAGCTCAACCAGGCCATTGCGCTTCAAGCCATCGAGATGATTTTTGCCTGGCTTCCGCGCGCATACGCGGACGGCAGCGACATCATGCCCCGGATGAAAATGCAGCAGGCGGCCATGATGGCGGGCATCCCCCTGGCAAACGGCGGCTCCGGCATATCGCATGGGTTGGGCCATACCATCGGAGGGCTTTTTCATATCCACCACGGCATGATGGTGCTTTTGTTCATTCCCTATGAGCTCCAGGTTTACGCCAGGGTAACGGACCGCCACCGCAAACTTTGCGACGTGCTGGGGGTCAGGGATCACGGCTCGGACGAAAAGAGCCTGCTTGCACTCATTGACAAGATCCGGGATTTGATGAAAGCGCTGAATATGCCCATCTGTTTGAAAGATGCCGGCGTATCCTTCATCGAGCTGAAAAAGAACATGGATTTCATGCTGGACCAGACACCAACGGACCCGGCATTTTACTACGCCTGGTACGACCTGAACCGCGAGCAGCTCAAAGACATTTTCATGGCCGCGTATGATGGCAGCATGCTGGATATGAATTCGGATGCATGGAGGTAGACGTTTATGAAAGGCTGTTATGGAAAATATCTGAAAATCGATCTGACAATTCGCCAGACCGAGGAAATTCCCATCAGTGAAGCGGACCAGAACGATTTTATCGGCGGATCCGCGCTGGCGGCCAGGCTTATTTACCCGTTTGTCAAGCCCGGTTTCGATCCGACTTCGCCGGAAAATCCCCTGATCTTTGCTGCCGGGCCGTTTACGGGCTCCAACGTGCCCATGGTCAGCCGGTCTGCGGTGTGCGGCATATCCCCGGCCACCGGCCTCTGGGGCGAAGCCACCACCGGCGGAAAGTTCCCGGTCCGGCTCAAGGCCACCGGCTTTGACGGGATCATGATCACCGGCCGGGCGGATACGCCGGTGTATGTCTTTGTCAATGATGGGGAGCGGGACGAACAGCTCCAGCAGAACAAGGAAGAACTCGACCGCATCCTGGAAAGCACCGGCGACGGCATCTGCGTCATCGACACCGACTTCAGGGTCCACCGCGCCAACAAGACATATACGGCGCTCATCGGCAGCAGCGAAAAAGAAGCCAGAGGCAAACAATG
>JAWOAV010000222.1:0-4704 GCA_046498365.1 Desulfosalsimonadaceae bacterium | reverse complement strand
CTGATCCGGGCCTTTGGCCCGGAGCGGGTGATGTTCGCATCGGACTGGCCCTTTGGCAACCGGCCGCCGGCCATCCGGATCATCAAAAAGGCCTGCCGGGGCGACAAGGGCCTGGAGCGCCGCATTTTTTATGAAAACGCGGCCGATCTTCCGGGGATTGCATCTGCTTTATCGGCTGCCCCGCGGAACTTGGGAGTTGTGCGCTAATCTTTGCATTTATCAATAGACATGATGATCTGGAGGACCTCGTAGGGGCACCCCTTGCGGGTGCCCGGATTCCGGGCACCCGCAAGGGTTGCCCCTACGGGCTCATGCCTTTTTGAAGCGTGGGATGGCATCAAAAACCCAATAGAACACTGCATCACCGTATAGGCCGGACATGCTTATTTCCAAAGCGCTTCGGAGGATACAATTGCGTGATAAGTGGCGGCAATTCTGCAATGCATTGCGGATTTGTCTTGACAATTCTGCAATTTGGTGCATAATTGCCGAAAAGAATTTTTTCCCCGGGAACAGATTGCCATGGAACGCCAGCAGAAAACCGCCATCATCAACGACCTTGAAAAAAAGATGGTTTTTATTACCGGGCCGCGGCAGGTGGGCAAGACCTGGCTGGCCAGGGACATCGCCCGCTCTTTTGAACGCAGTGTATATTTGAATTACGACAGTGTCGGGGATCGTGATATCATTAAAAAAGAGGCCTGGCTGGAAGACACGGAATTGTTGATCCTCGACGAACTCCACAAGATGGATGGCTGGAAGAATTATGTCAAAGGCGTTTATGACACCCGGCCGGCAGGAATGCGGATACTTGTCACCGGCAGTGCCCGGCTGGAGGCGTTTCGGCAGGGCGGGGATTCACTGGCGGGCCGGTTTTTCCGACACCGGCTGCTCCCGTTTTCCCCGGCGGAGACAAGCCGCGTGGGCGAATCCGTGGACATTGTCCGGTTTCTGGATCGGGGCGGTTTTCCAGAGCCGCTTCTGGCTGTTGCGGACAGTGATGCCGACCGCTGGCGGATGCAGTATGTGGACGGTTTGATCCGGACCGATATCCTTGATTTTGAAAAAATTCATGATTTTAAAGCCATTCAACTGATTTTTGAACTGCTCCGGTCCCGAACGGGTTCGCCGGTGTCATATCAGTCGCTGGCCGAAGATGCGGGGGTCGCGCCCAACACGGTCAAAAAATATATCCAGGTGCTGGAATCGCTGTTTATTGTTTTCCGGGTTACCCCATATGCCGGAAACATTGCCCGTTCCATCGTGAAAACGCCCAAAATTTATTTTTATGATACCGGGTTGGTAAACGGGGACGAGAGTGCCCGTTTTGAAAACATGGTGGCTTTGTGTTTGTTGAAGCATGTATGCGGCCGGGTGGATCTGCTGGGGCGGGCGGCTGCGTTGCATTATGTCCGCACCCGGGATGGCGCTGAGGTGGATTTCTGTCTGACCGAGGATAATCGGCCGCAGCGGCTGATCGAGGTAAAGCGGGCCGATGAAAAGCCCGGCCGGGGGTTGATCAATTTTTCCCGGCGCTATGATATCCCGGCAATGCAAGTGGTCTTGCATTTGAAGCAGGAGCGGAAAAAGCAGGACATCGAAGTGCGCAGGGGCGTGGATTTTCTCAAGACATTGATGATTTAATCCTGTTGACAGCAGGGCGGTGCTTAGTGCCAGGGGTTTCCGGCCTTGCGATAACCCTTCAGATGAGACGGTGTTATTATGGAAGCGTCCTTTTTCGTGAACCAGATGATTAAATGGTCTTTGATGGGCCTGGTTTCCTATTTCTGCGGGTTGCTGGCGGTGTACAAAGCGGTTAAAGTCAATTACACCCGCAAGATTGTCCATTTTTCTATTTTTCTCATACCGATCTACCTGGACCAGGTATTGGTTTTTGAACGCACGCTCACCGTTTCCTTAATCAGTTCCTTTGCGGGTATTGCCATACTGCTCGTATATATGGAATCCTTGCGGGAGCGGGTTTCCTTTTTTCAAATGATGTTCAATGCCATTGACCGTCCTGAGGACCGTCCCCATACCCTGTTGTGGCTGTTCACGCAGACGCTCGTGGCATACCTTGTCGTTGTTCCCTGTATTTACATTTTCATTATGTACGATATGCGGGGCCTGATCATGATCCCCCTTTTGATTACAGCCATCGGAGACGGGCTTGCCGAACCCGTGGGCGTGCGATTCGGGCGGCATAAGTACCGGGTCAGCGCCCTTACCACAAACAGGGTATATTACCGCTCCCTGGAGGGCAGTTCATGCGTGTTCATTGCCAGCCTTGTGATTGTCGGCGCGCATCATGCTCATTTTTCCACGACGCAGTTTATTGCGGCCATGGTAGTGATGCCGGTCGTAATGACGCTTACCGAGGCGTTCAGCCCGCATACCTGGGACACGCCCACCTTGTTCCTGGCGGGGTACCTCGTCCTGTTCGGCGTAGCCTTCATTTAGCGGGATGACGGGTGATGACGGGGTCGGGTAAAAAAAGGGGGACGCCCATGAAATTATGCGTTTCTACAAAATGTGGGTCCGTAGGGGCACCCCTTGCGGGTGCCCGGAATCAGGGCACCCGCAAGGGGTGCCCCTACGGGTTCTCCTGACCATTATGTCTATATTATTTGAACAGGTTCAGGAAACGGATCAAATTAATCATCCCACCCTCCACGTCCAGGTCCCGGATAATGGCAACGGCTGGATTTCGCAAGCCGGCCGCGATTTCCTTCCAGGTGTTGGAATTCACCGTTACGGTGATATCGGGGTTTTGGGGAAATCGCGGCTGGATTTCCGCCACCCCCCGGCGCACGTGCACGGTGTACGCCTCATCGGTGTCAGGAAACCGAAAGCCAAGCACCTGGTCCACGTCCGCGCTTTTTTCCGGGTTCAGGTTCACGGCCATGGCGTTAAAAATGGCAGCTACGGGTATGGTATGAAGAAATTCCGGATGATTGACGGAAGCTTTTCCGATGGTCAGCCTGTTTTCGGCTTCCAGTGCCTGGGTCAGGTAATAGTTTCGGGCGGTGGCTGTAATCTGTTTTTCCCCCAGGCATTTCAAGGATGCGCCCCTGAGCGAGACAGCTTCAGCCATGCTGGGATCAAGGATCAGCAATTGGTCGGCCAGCTCAAGAGCCCATTGACAGTCCCCGGTTTCAAAAGCCGTATCGGCGGCCGTAAGCAGATTTTCTTTTCCGCCCGCCAGCGCGGCAAAGCGATTGGCTCTTTCTGCCGGCGGCAGAGGGAATAAGTCCGTTGCATTGCCGCCGAACCATCCCAGGTAACCGTTGAAGATGGCTTTGACGGACCACTCCACCGTGCCGTAATATTCCTGCAGGTAGGGCTGATGGGCCAGATGGGGCGGCAGCTTGACCTTCCCGACGATCTCTTCGGGGGTGAGGCCGGCGTTGATGTGACGGATGGTCTGGTCGTGAACGAACTGGATGGCGTCGCGGTAGTTGGTCAGGGTTTCAAAGATGACCGCTTCCCCTTCAAGGGGTCGGGTATGACCCGGAACAAGGTAATTCGGCCGCAGCTCCCGCATGATATCCAGGCTTTTCACCCACAACGTCACGTCCCGGTAGGCCGTGCCCCGGATGGCGTAAAGGTTGGGAAAGGACTTGTAATAATTGTCGGCGCAAAGCAGCACGTCCTTGTCCGGCAGCCAGACGATGGTCTGGTCCGGCGTCTCCCCCGGCGCGTGGATCAAAACCAGCCGGACCCCGGCGATTACCAGCTCCATGCGGTCGTCATAGGTTTTGGTAGGATAAAGCAGGCCCGGAGTGCTGTGTTGATCAAAAAGCAGCCGCGGCCCAACCCCCGCGTTGACCACACCGCCGGGGGGAAGCAGCACGCCGAACTGGCGCATGGCCCGCCGGTAGGTGGTGTCCCGGGTGATGTTGACGATGCGGTCCAGGTGATGGCGGGTGGTGTGATGGGCGTAGATTTCCGGATGGTCGTTTCCGGCCATGACGGTGGCGCCGAAGGTGTGATCGGAATGAAAGTGGGTATAAATGATGGCCTTGACCGGCTTGGAGGTGAT
Organism: Desulfosalsimonadaceae bacterium; assembly: GCA_046498365.1. Lineage (GTDB taxonomy): Bacteria > Desulfobacterota > Desulfobacteria > Desulfobacterales > Desulfosalsimonadaceae > B1SED10-16. The sequence goes on along the minus strand of JAWOAV010000222.1, from coordinate 662 downwards.
GGAATCAAAGGCCGCCTTGACCGGAACCGCGGCCTCGGCGCTTTCCATGGTATCCACGATAATGACCCCGTCGTCGCCTTCAATCAGGATGGAATTGGCCAGACCGAAGCCGACGGCTACATGAACGCCGCCGGTTACCTCCATGACTTCCTGGCGGAACTCCGACGAATGGGCCGCCAGGTCCGGGTTGGCCGCAACAGGCTCCGGCTGCGGTTTCAGGGAGGTGCATCCGGCAAGAAAAATAAGCGAAAACGAGGCGGCCATCCAAAATAATCTTCCCCGTAACGGTTTTGGTAAAACAACGATTCCCATGTGCTCCTCCTCATTTCCGGCTTGTTTTATCGTTGAGGCAATAGAAAAGGCAAATGGAGAACGGCGGATCAGGACAGTTGGCCGTAAAAGCAGCGGGTCTCGCCCTGTTCGATGGCGATCAGGCAATAGCCGCAGTTGATGCATGTGGAAGCCTGCAAGCTTTCGGTTTTGAATTTGTTGACGATATCCGGTTCAATAATAAACGGCCGGCCCATGGCCACGAAATCGGCCATATTGTTGCCGATTATCTGTTCGATGTCCGGCAGCGTGCGGATGCCTCCCACTACGATCACCGGAATTGTTACCTGTTGTTTGATTTCCTGGGCAGCGCAAACATTATAGTTGAACAG
>JAWOAV010000173.1:0-4858 GCA_046498365.1 Desulfosalsimonadaceae bacterium | reverse complement strand
AAGCAGTTTTAGAACATGTTAATAATTTAAAAAATACATACAAAGCGATGTATTATTGGTTAAAACCTAACGGATATGTTTCCCATGAGATTGATTTTAGAATGCATGGTTTATTAATGAATAAAAAATGGGACATTCATTGGACTTACACAGATTTTGTATGGAAATTGGTAAAAGGCAATAGGAGATATTTTATTAATAGGGAACCTTTTTCTAGACATCTCAAATTATTAAAGGAAGAAGGGTTTAAAATAAATTTTACAAAAAGAGAAATCATAGATTCAACCATCGAAAGACAATCTCTTGCTCCAGCTTTCAAAAATTTAAATCCCTCAGATTTAAAAACGTCCACAGGATTTATTCAAGCCATAAAAACAAATTGATAATCTATCAACATTAATTCTTTTTGTAATCATTAATCATTTAGAGTATTCATGTATTTAATCAACTTATTGGTTTCTTTTTAATTTTTTTTGGTGTTCTCTGGTTTTTTGTGTTTTTCGCTTTTCTCTGTGAATCTCTGTGTCTCCTCTGTGATCTCTGTGATAAAATCCCCCGTCCCCGCTGAAAAACCCCTGCAGATTAAAACCCTTGCCGATCCCGACCCGAATCCGATCCCGACCCCGACGCCGATTCCGACGCCGACGCCGACGCCGACGCCGACGCTGTCCCGGCAGGGAGGGAAGAGAAGGCATTTTTTTGTTTTCCACAAACATGCATCGTCTGGTCGCCTGCGCATGAATTCCCGCGGGTGGTTTTAAATTGACCTTGACTTATGGCATATGATGAATAGTGTTGTAAAAGCGTGATGGCTTCGTAAAAAAATCAATATCTCCGTTGCGTTTCAGCGGGGAGGTTGGTTCTTACCACAGAGGGCACAGAGGAGACACAGAGATTCACAGAGAAAAGCAATAAAAATAAGGGACGCGCCCATGAAATTATGCGTTTCTGCAAGCCATTAAAAACAACAGAAGGAGTATCGTCATGGAAAAAGTAGAAAGCGGAAAGTTTGTCAGTGTAGATTACGAAGGAAGGCTCGACAACGGCGAAGTGTTTGATTCCAGCCAGGAAAGTCAGCCTCTGGAGCTTCAGGTCGGCGGCGGCCAGATTATCAAGGGATTTGAAGATGCGCTGATGGGTATGGAGTTGCGGGAAAAGAAAACCTTTACCCTGGAGCCGGACGAGGCCTACGGTAACCGCGACGAAAATCAGCTCCACACCTTTTCCCGGTCCGAGGTCCCTGCGGAAATGAATCCCCAGGTCGGCGAAATGATCGGCCTCCAGACCCCGGACGGCCAGCAGATACCGGCCACCATCGCCGAGGCGGATGACGAAAAAATCGTTGTGGACCTGAACCATCCCCTTGCAGGAAAATCGCTCACTTTTGAGGTCGAGGTGGTGGGCATCAGCGATACGCCTACCCAGGAAATGAGCCCGGGCTGCGGCTGCGGACACGAGCAGAGCGGCGGCTGCAGCTGCTGACAGAGCGGTTTTTATGGACCATTCGGACTGGGTTTCCCGGGAAGCCGGAAAAACGCTGACGCGCCTGAAGCCGTCGTTGCGGGCGGAAATGATGCGGACGGACACGACGGGTGCCCGCGCGGCGGAAGGCGCGTTGTGGGCGTCGTTTGACGACCGCCTGAACGCGCATTTTCCCCGTCTGTTCCGCCTTTTGGTGGGCCTTTACGGCTGGCAGTACGATTTTTACTATCACCTGGAGCAGATCATGCGCACGGCGGTGCGGGCCTGGAGAGACCGGCCGGACCGCATGAAGGCCCTTGACAAAAAGCGGGAAGCCGCCCCCCAATGGTTCCAGGACGAAACAATGATCGGCGGGGTGCTCTACGTCGACCTGTTTTCTGAAAATCTCGCGGGTCTTTACGACCATATCGGGTATTTCAAGAAACTCGGGCTGACGTATCTGCACCTCATGCCGCTTTTTGCCGTTCCCCGTGAAAACAGCGACGGCGGATACGCCGTGAGCGACTACCGGGCCATCCATCCGGATATCGGCACCATGGAGGAGCTGACCGAGCTCAGCCGGATCCTCCATGACGAAGGCATCTGCCTGGTCCTGGATTTCGTGATGAACCATACCTCTGATGAGCACGTGTGGGCAAGGCGGGCCAAGGACGGGGACCCGGAATTTCAGGCATTCTACCATATGTTTGACGACCGGGCCGTGGTGGACCAGTACCAGCGTCACCTGCGGGATATCTTTCCCGGTGTGCGCCGGGGGAGCTTCACCCTGGATCAGCAGACCGGAAAATGGGTCTGGACCAGTTTCAACAGCTTCCAGTGGGACCTGAATTACGCCAACCCGGCGGTTTTCCATGCCATGGCCGAGGAGATGCTGTTTCTGGCCAATGTGGGGGTCGATGTTCTCCGGCTGGACGCGGTGGCGTTTACCTGGAAGCGCATGGGGACCGACTGCGAGAACCTGCCGGAAGCCCACCAGTTGATCCAGGCTTTCAACGCCCTGGCCCGGATCGCCGCCCCGTGCCTGCTTTTCAAGTCCGAGGCCATTGTCCACCCGGACGAGGTCCTCCGCTACATTCATCCCGATGAGTGCCAGCTCTCCTATAACCCCCTGCTCATGGCCCTTTTGTGGGAATCGCTGGCCACCCGGGATGTTGCGCTCCTCTCGCATGCCATGAAAAACCGGAGCCGCATCCACAAGGAATGTGCCTGGGTCAACTACCTGCGCTGCCACGACGACATCGGCTGGACCTTTGACGATGCAGACGCCGCGGCAGTGGGCATTGATGCGCATGCGCACCGCCGGTTTTTAAATGACTTTTACACGGGAAGCTTTCCCGGCTCTTTTGCCGCGGGCATGCCGTTCCAGTTCAACCCGGACACCGGTGATCTGCGCATCTCCGGAACCCTTGCCTCCCTTGCCGGCCTGGAAAAGGCCGTCGAAGAAAAGGACCCTGTCCTGGTGGAAGCGGCTATCCGGCGGGTCAACCTTTTGAGAAGCATCATGATCAGCGCCGGCGGGATTCCCCTGATCTACCTGGGGGACGAGTGGGGGATGTTAAACGATTACACGTTTCTGTCCGACCCGGCCCGGGCCAGTGACAGCCGCTGGGTGCACCGTTCCAGAAAGAAATGGGATAGCCGGAAGCACGTCGGCGTGCTTGATCCCGAGGCCCTGGAGTGGCGGTTTTTCAATGAACTGGTCACCATGATCGAACTGCGCAAAAAGCTGCCCGCCTTCAAGAACGCCGGAATGGAGGTTGTGGACACGATGAACCCCCATGTTTTCGGCTATGTCCGTGAAAACGGAAACCAGAAAATCCTGGTGCTCAACAATTTTTCCGAATTTCCCCGCCACGTCACCCAGGACGCCCTGAATCGGGCCACGTCCGCAGACCATTTTGTCGATCATATCACCGGCCGCACCGTTGAAAATGGCGACGGCATCGATCTCGCCGGCCATCAGTATGCGTGGCTGGAGTGCCTGGGGTGATGATGTTATGTCATCTCAGGACGTGATTTTGAGCGGCCATTCGTTTTTTCGAAATCGAAATCAAAATCAAAATCGAAAGAAAAAAACATGACGCAAGGATAATTTCCCCCGGTTGGCACCGGGAATTGCCCTGGCAACTGCAGGAGAACGCTGATAGATCCATGGCTCGCTTGAAGCGACCTGTGAATTGCCTGAACGAAAATCGTCTTTTTTGTCAATCTCTGCGTCAGGCAAAAATTTTAATCCTCAAAATACGACGTGTATTCCTGCGGTTAAAATTTTCGCCTTCCTTGACCTTGACAAAAAATCCTGATTTTCGTTCGGGCACTGATAAACGGCAAGGCCACAGGGCGCTTGCCAGCGCTTCGCCAGGAGCTATCAGCAACCCCCTGCAATTGTTGCTGCGGGCAACACCCGGCACCAACCGTTTGAAATTGATCATTTATATATGGAAGACGCCACAATTCCCCAGCCTTTTACAAGGATTGCTTCGGGCATTTTTGTAAGAGTGTGACATTGTCGGTCCTTCAGAGCAATTTTCATTGACATATAATTGTAATAAACTTATATGGTAGCTATGGAAAGATTTGTTTTTACACAGATTTCTTCTTTTAGGTTTGAGTCAGAAGTTTCGGGTGCTCCTTATTTGTCATTGCTATTACGAGAATGAATCTGAAATAAAAATTATTTTCGCCTGAAAAGAGCAAAAGGTTTATTATAAGGTGTCAAGATGAGAAAAGAGTATGATCTTGAAAACATGAACGGCCGCAAGAATCCATATGCAGCGCATTTGAAAAAGCATATAATCATTCATAGGGACAAGAAAACGCATACGGACAAGAAGTCTCAAAGTGAATATAAAAAAGATTAATGAAGCAATTCGAAATGGTCGCGTAAGGATTACCGACCATGCCGATGAGGAGGCTGAAAGCGATCAATTGACATTTGACGAGGTTTATTTTTCTGTTGTTAATGGAGAAATCATTGAAAATTATCCTGATGATAACCCATATCCGAGTTGTTTGGTTTATGGGCAGAATTTTCAAGGCGACCCGATTCATAGCGTATGGGCGTTTAATGAAAAAAGCCGATGGGCTGTATTAATTACAGTATATCGTCCCGATAAAGCCCGTTGGATTGATTGGCGGGAAAGGAGAATTTGATTGTGAAACCGTTTGAAAAATGCCCGGTCTGCGGTGGAGAACTGGTGGAAAAGGAAGTTGAAAAACTTTTGCGTGGGGGTATTCATACAGCGACTCTCCGTGTACGTGCAGAAGTCTGTCTGCATTGTGGGGAGCGATTGTATGCCCAGGATACCGTCCGGTATTTTGAACAAATCAGGAATAAGTTAAGAAGGCAGGAAACGGAAGGGTTTCTGCCTCTTGG
>JAWOAV010000073.1:0-27345 GCA_046498365.1 Desulfosalsimonadaceae bacterium | reverse complement strand
GGCCGCGCGAGGCTGGTGCGTCACGGGCACCTGCCGGAGCGCGAGGTCATGACCGGCATTGGTCCTGTGCCGGTAAAGGTGCCGCGCGTGCGGGATCGCAAACCGGGCGAGGACAAGATCACCTTCAGGGATCGGCAATATCTATGAGCAGCCCTTGCATGATATTTATCATGGAACCCTTGCCCGCAAATACCGGGGCGGATCTGCTGCCTGCAGCGGATGCGCGGTTCGTCCCGTCTGCGGCGGCTGCCTTGCCGTAGCCCGGGGGTACGGCCTCGACATTTTTTCCGAAGCCGATCCCTATTGCTTTAAAGCATAGCAGAGACGGATTTTTGTGATAAATGTAAAGAATTATGATTGTTTTCTAAAAATAGCGCTTTGCGGCAAGTGCAAAAAGGACCATGAAAGAGATCATGAGGACGATGGCGCCAATGGCGGCCTCAACCATTCAAAACGGCTGAGGCCGCGTATATCGGGGTATCGGATGATGATATATACCAGATTATAAAAAACCACAAATGGAAGGGCGGGCAGAAAGGTGTTCAGCATGTGGACGACAAAAACGCTGTTGAAGGGATATCCGGCGATCCCTACTGGATCGGCAATTTCCCCCCGGTTGCCGCACCCGTCTTTTCAGAACCGTTCGATGAGCTTGTCGATGAGAAAGGAGCTTTCCCGGATGGCCTGCTCCCCGAAAGGGCCGAACCATTCGGAGACATTTTGAAATTCCCGGATGAATTGTTCCCGGTCCCCCTTTTCTACCATTTCCAGGGTTTCCTGGATGCTTTCAATAAAGGCTTTTAAAAGATCCCGGCGTTTGTCCGAGGCAAAAATGATCTCCGCATACAGGGCGGGGTCCTGGGCGAAGAGACGTCCTACCATGCCCATTTCAAGCCGGTAGATGGGGCTGGAAAACTCCAGGGTCCGCTTGATGGGCACCCGGGTTCTCGCCATGAACCGGCCGATGGCAAATGTGGCGAAATGCCTTAGTCCCTGGACGATGGACATGATTTCGTCATGTTCTTCGGGCGTGGAGGTGACGATAATGCTTCCCCAGACCGTAAATTGCTCGATCACCCATCGGCAGGCCGCATCGTCGCGGCCCGGGGTTGCCGCAATGATCTGCTTGTCCAGCGAGGACGTGGTCGGGCCGAACAGGGGGTGCAGCCCGAGCACCGGCCCCTTGTGCGCCTTCAGCATGGCGTCCACCGGCGGCTTTTTGACGCTGGTGATATCGGCCAGCACGGCATTTTCCGGTAGAAAGGGGGCGATATCGAAAATGGCCTGGACGGTCACATCAATGGGCACTGAAATGAGGGCGAGATCAATGCCGTCGCAGAGCTCTTTGGCCCTTTGCCAGTCGTTTTTGTCCAGGATCCGCAGGCGGTATCCCGCATCTGAAAAACAGGAGGCAAAATAGCGGCCCATTTCCCCCCGCCCGCCTACGATGAGCACGGATGCGCCAGGACAAACCCCCTTCCGGGCCATTTTTCCGGTCTGCTCAATCCGGGAGCGGCGCATGATGATCCTGTAGAGCTCTTCCACAAAATCCGGGTCCAGGTTTGCCGCTGCCGCATGGCTCCGCCGGGCGGAAATCATGTCTTCCTCGCGGGCCGGGTGGTATACGGCGAGTTTGTGCTTTTTTTTCACGGCCACGATCCGGTTGACCTGCTCCTGGCGTTCCGCGAGCAGCTCCAGGATCCGGTGGTCAATCGCATCGATTTTTTCGCGGCACAAGTCGAGCTGCTGAATGTCGTTGCTGTTATCGGACATGTTTTTTTTACCCTTGCCTTGAAGAAATGGGGGCGCTGCAACGGAAAACCGCCCGCCGCATTGGGTGCGAAAACCGCAGCCATGAAAATACGCCGGACAGCCGGAGGCTGTCAACGGCAACCTTGTGCCTATTTGAAGCGATCATCGGAGCGTTTTTCGGCAACATCCTCTTCATTTCCGGTCATCCACCCGGAAATGCTGTTTTCAACCCCGTCGAATGCTGCAATGTAGGGCTTGATATCCAGAAGGGGGGTCTGGTCGAGGACGTCAATCCCTTTTACCGTGAGCACCCGGTCCTTGACGGAAACGAGCGCTACAATAGAGAGTCCGAGGTGGTTGGGGCGCAGGGGGGAGCGGGTCGCAAACACGCCGCGCTCTTTCGTGTCCATGAAAGGTACCACGGAAAGGCGGGTTTTGTCCGTCTTGTGAAACTGGTAAATCAGGTAAATGTGGCTGAATCCCTCAAGGTCCCTGAGCCCTTCTGCATATTGTTCATGGACGTGCACTTCCCCCTGGATACCTGCGGCGCCTTTGGGCTGGATGGGCATGTTTTCAATCCGGGTGAACGGCGTGCGGATAATCCCGATCGGTTCCAAAATGTCCCCTTGTTTTTATGGTATTGGTCAATTCTTGACGACTTTTTACGGGTGCATTAATCCTTCGTGTCAAGCTGCTTTGTTTTCTCGAAAAAGTCAGGCCTCGACCCGCAGGGGCCAAGCGCGCCTTGTCGCATGCAAAGTCGCTGTCCGGAGGCTTTTCAGGAAGTCAGCGCTACTTGCGAAGCAGGGATTGACAATGTGAAAACCCCTTTCATGATACTCCAATGTAGCACTGTAGAGGCGCATATGCAAAATGGAAATTGGAAGGGCACTGCCGGCGCATCTCCCGCCGTCCGGCGCTCCCCTTTATTTGACAGGCCAAAAGGCGGATGTTATTGATTTTCAATATCCCTTATGCACGGCATGGATCCATATATAACCACATATCAGGGAGGGGGCGTGGAAAGTTTTTTATACAGCTTACTTGCCGGTTTGTCCATGGCGCTTGGCGCCTTGGTCGTCCTGTGCTTCGGTTCCCCCGGAAAAAGGGTCCTGTCCCTGATCCTGGGCTTTGCAGCGGGCATCATGCTGGCGATTTCAGCATTTGATTTGATTCCGGGGGCCATTGCGTCGGGTTCCCTGTCACACGCAATCGCCGGGTTTCTGCTGGGGGCCGCCATGATGTATGTTCTGGACCTGGTTATCCCTCATGCCCATATGACAGGCGATCTGGACGGCCCGGTAAAGGCGGTGGACGCGCATGAAATCCACGCAAAGAAAATTCTCCGGACCGGGTACCTGATTTTTCTGGGAATGGCCCTGCACAATATTCCCGAAGGGCTGGCCATCGGCGCGGGATTGCAATCGAGCCCGGCCCTGGGGCTTACTATCGCCATTGCCATCGGGCTGCACAACGTGCCGGAAGGCATGGCCACCGCAGGGCCCCTCAGGGCCGGCGGGCTGACCGGCGGTAAGGTGCTTCTGCTGACCACCCTGGCCGGTTTGATGACGCCCGTGGGCGCCTTGCTGGGCCTTGTTGCATTTGGCATTTCAGGAGCGCTCGTTGCAACGGGGATGGCCGTGGCCGCAGGCGCAATGATATATATCGCAAGTGACGAACTGATCCCGCAGTCCCATGCATACCACAGCCACATGGCCAATTTCGGCATTCTGGGGGGATTTTTGGTGGGGTTTGCCCTGTCCGGGTAGTGTCCGGGTATGTTGTTGGAAAAGACCTATGAACCGGTTATTCGGTAAGGATCGGAAACCGTTTTTTTAACCGGCGGACCGTCCGGCCGATCTTGGGGAAGCGCCTGCTGATCCGGTCTTCAATGGCTGCGAAAAATTTTATATCCACCGAAAGAATGATCGCGCCTATGGCAAGAAAGAGTCCTCCCTGGAGGACCGGCAGCACCAGGCCGGCAAGGCCCAATGCGATAAAAACGATTCCCACGGGGATGCGTATCATTGGTTTCATGTTTGCTCCGCCGCCCTTGCGCAGTCAATGCAGAATAAAACACTGGGGTCGAAACGCAGCCGCTTTTCTGCGATTTTCTCATCACAATTCATGCAATGCCCGTAATCGCCGGATCGAACGCGGTCAAGCGCCTTCCGTATTCTTGCCTGCTCCGCCCCGGCAAGTCGTGCGGCTGCCTGGGCCATGGCCTGCTGCTGCATTGCGTCCATGCGCGAAACCCTGCCCACCCGCGCCTGGTCGAGCTCCACGGGCGAAGTGCTGCTTTTGCCCGCTTCCAGGTCGGCCGTAATTTCTGCGAGCCGTTTGTTGAGTTGTTGTTCAAAATAATGAATATCAATATCCCCGCGCACGCTGTCGTATCTCCTTTACCGGAAACATCCGGTATGGTTTTGCAGAACCAAACGTCATGATAAATAATGTATTATCCCATACATCGAAGGGAAACGCCAGCAAAATGTGTCAAACCCCTCCCCTGCCTGGAAGGCCCATATATGTTCCGCCGGAGAAACGATAACGCCGTTCGTGGCGCATTGGCTGATTGGTCAATAGGTACCGCCTGCATACCGGGGAGCTACAATGAAACAAGATAATCAAGCAAGGCCTCGCGTTCCGCATCGGTCAGCGCCGGACCGAAACGACCTTTCTTCATCATTCGCGCAACCGTTTTTTCCCATGCTTCCCGGTCATGGCCCGCCCTTTCAATACGTCCGGCGTCGTGGCAGACCATGCAGCGATTTTCGAGGATCGCCTTGCCGTCTGCCGCTTCCAGGCGACCACCATTCAGGCCCGGGACCAAAAGGCTGCCCGCTGCTGCGGCAAGTATTGCGATCAGGACATATTTTTTCATGGACATATTCTCCTTTCCTGCAGGTTTGGGTATGGGAGGAGCACTCAATATTACTTTAATAATAGGTCTGGAGGTGCATTTTGCAAAGAAAAAGCATTTCTCCGGGGGCTTTTTGACAAGCAGCCGGTCTGCCGGTATCTTTACGTAATGTGATCGGGGATATACATATGAAAGGAACGCGACAATGGAAATTAAAAAAATTCTGTGGCCCACGGATTTGTCGGAAAAAGCGGAGCGGGCCCTGCCGTACATTACCAGCACTGCTGAAAAATACCAGGCCGAAATCCATATTTTATATGTTTTGAAAGACTACGTTGAATTTGGCGCCGCATACGGGGATACGGAACCGCAAGCCGATTATGAGCGCATGCGGGAGTGGGAGCGGGAAACGGCAGAAAAGCGGCTCGATGAGTTGTGCGAGAAATTTCTTTCAAGCTGCCCCCTCTATTTCCGCCATATCAGCGTAGGCGATCCCGCGAAAAAAATTCTGGATTTCGTAAAAGAAATCGACGCGGACATCGTCATCATGGCTACCCAGGGGTCGGAAAGCCACTTCGATTTTGGCCGCGTTGCCGGGCATGTGTTGAAGTGTTCCGCGGTTCCGGTGCTCATGGTGCCGGCATAGTCCGTATCTGTATACAACCCATCTCAAAAAAAAGATCAAGTAGGGTGGAAAATGCGGGGAGGGTGGTTTTTACCACAGAGGGCACACAGGAGACACAGAGATTCACAGAGAAAAGCAATGAAAAAAAGGGGGTATGCCCATTTACATTTCACCGCTAACGAAGATATTGGGGCAAAAGATTTTTTGAGATGTCTTGTAGTATCGATATCACTGAATCTGCATATATCGCTTTTCAAAAGGCAAGCTTTCAACAGATGAATCTCTTTATTTCTTGACCTAAGTCAAAGAAATCCACCGTTGTTCCGAATACGGTAGTGCATGAATTCAAATTATATCCCTCATGGAAACGCCGCATGAAACGATATGCCAAAATCATGGTTTTTGTTCTTATTTTTCTTGCCATAGCAGCCGGCGCTGTCTGGCTTTCCGCGGCACGCCGGTCGGAATTGAAAGACATGGCACGTCCTGAAGCGCCCGCTTATGCCGTTCATGTAGCGACTGCTGAAAAAGGTGCGCTCGCCGTTACGCGTGAATTCGTGGGCATCGTCGAGCCGGTGGATCAAGCTGCGGTGGCCTTTCGGATGACCGGTGAGGTGGTATCGGCAGACCGGGAAGCAGGAGATCGGGTCAGTGAAAATGAGGTGATCGCGTCCATTGATGACCGGCCCCTTGTTGAACAGAAAAGGGGGATCGCCGCGGAACTGGCGGGGGCAGAAAGCGATCTTGCGCGGGCCGAAAAGCAGGTGCAGCGGCGAAGGCCCCTGTTGGCGAAAAAGCTGATCGACCCGGAAGCCATGGATACGGCCGAATTCGAATTTGAAGCGGCAAAGGCCAGGGTAGACAACCTGAAATCCCGCCTGGCGTCCGCTGAACTCAACCTGGCCTACACCACCGTGTCCGCCCCTTTTGACGGCATCATCACAACCCGTCACAAGCAGAAAGGGGACCTCGTCATGCCGGGAGAACCGGTCTACACCGTGGAAAACCCGGATGCCGGATACAAGGTAACGGTTCAGGTCCCCCGGGAAACCGCCCTTGCCGTTGCGCCGGGCGCCAGGGCAACGGTGCGTTTCAATACCCGCACCCTTGAGACCACCCTTTATCGCATTTTCCCGTCCACACAGAAGGGGCGGCTTGCCGTGGCCGAGCTCCGGCTGGAGAAGCGGCCATTCGGACTTCCGTCCGGCACCTTTGTGACCGTGGACCTGCTGATTGAAACAACCGAAGGCCTCCGTGTCCCTGCTATGGCCGTACTGGAAGATGGCACCGGCGCCCGGGTATTCCGGATCGGTGAAGAAGACCGCGTGGAAATCATTGATGTGACGGTTGTCGCGCGAAAGGGAAAGCACGCCATCATCGAAGGCCCCGTTTCCCCTGGCGACCGGCTGGTGACTGCCGAAGAGTCGATGATGCTCCGTCTGTCGGACCGGACAAGGGTCAGACCCATGGACGCACTCAACGGCGGGGATATGCCCCGATGAATTGGATCGGATCCTACCTCAACCGACCCCATGCCATATCCGCACTGCTTTTTTTCGGCGTGATTTTCGGGGTTTTCAGCCTGCGCGGGCTCCCCTTGAACCTGTTTCCGGACGCCAATTACCCCCAGGTTTCGGTGTTGATGGTCTGGCCGGGGGCATCGGCCGATGACATGACGGACAGGGTTTCGCGAAAGGCCGAAAAAGCGCTGGCCGCCATCGACGAGGTTCGCAGGGTGCGCGCCTCCGTGCGCGATGAAACCGCCGCTCTTTCTGTTGAGTTTGAATATGAAAAGGGCTTTGATGCCGCGGTAACCGATGTGAGTGCGGCCCTGGACCGGATTGCGCCGCAGTTCCCGGAAGGCATGCGCTCTCCCGCGATTTTCAGGATAACCGATGCGGCCTCTCCGGTGCTCACCCTGGCGGCGTCTCCTGCCCCCGGCTCCTTGCTGGACATGGCCAAAGTGCGCCAGTTATGCGACAACGAGGTGCGCGAGGCGTTTTTGCGATTGGACGACGTGGCCGATGTGGAGGTTTTCGGAGGATATGTCCCCGAGATACAGGTCGTGGTCGACCGGCGCCAGGCCGCCGCCTACGGCTTTTTTTTTGAAGACATCGTCTCCGCAATTGGTGCTTCGCACAGAAACCTGCCGGGCGGCACCCTGGTCAGAAAAGAGAATGAACTGCTGATCCGGGTAGTGGGGGAGAAAGACTTCCGCCATGAACTCGGCCGGATTGTTGTCGGAACGGATCCGGGGGGCGGGGAGATCCTTTTGGATGACATCGCAGAAATCCGCACGGCATTTGAAGAAAGGAAAAATTTTTACCACGGCAACGGGAAGCCCGCCATCGGGCTGAACATCCTTCGGTCGGAAAACGGAAACGTGATGGATACGCTGGAGGCTGTCGAAGCGGCTCTGCCGGATATCGATGCCGCTTTTCCGGGCCTCTCCTTCGAGATTGCCGACACCCAGGGAGACCTGATCGCAACCTCGGTATCCAACCTGTTTTCCGCATTGCGCAGCGCCATACTGCTGACGGTCGGGGTCATCTTTTTCTTCCTTGCGCGGATGCGGATCACCCTGCTTGCCGCAGTATCGATCCCCTTTACCTTTCTTCTGACCTTTGCCGGGATGAGGATTTTGGGCTTTGAACTCAACATCGTCACCATGACCGCGGTCATTCTTGCGGTGGGCCTTCTCGTGGACGATGCCGTCGTGGTGATTGAAAATATCGACCGGCGATGGCGGGAGCGGCCCCTCGATACCGGGGATGCAAGGCCGGGGCGGGAGCGGCACCGCCAGTCGGTCATCGAAGGGACCGGGCAGATTTTTCCCGCCAGCCTTGCCGGTACCATCACGACCATTGCGGTGCTGATCCCCATTATATTCGTTGGCGGGTACGCCGGAAAGATCCTGGGGCCCCTGGCCACGGTGCTCTCCATGGCCCTTCTGGCATCGTTTGTTTCCTCGGTGACCATTATCCCTCTTCTGGCCCAGTATCTGCTCAAACCGGCCTCCAAGACAAACCGGGTCGAGCGGTTCGTGGAAAAAACGCAGGATTTTCTTATCGAGCCGCTGTCGCGTTTCATGATCCAATTGTTTCGGATGGGAACCACAAAGGCGTTTTTTGTGATGCTCCCCGTGCTCCTGGTGCTCCTTGTCATCGGCCTGCGGCAGATACCCATGGCCGGACGAAACCTCATGCCGCCCATGGATACGGGAATCATAAAAGTCTCTTTTGAAACATGGCCCAATACGTCCGTTGCCAAAACAGAGGCGGCGCTCGACACGTTGCAGGGGCGCATCCTGGAGATGCCCGGTTTCATCAGAAGTTCAACCGCAGTGGGTTCGGAGCCGGGCGTGATCAGTTTCGGATCGGAAAATACGCCCCAGGAAGGGCTCATGACGATCCATTTTGTCAACCGGTTTGAACGGGAAGCCTCCATATGGGATATCCGGAAGCAGCTGCAGTCGGTTTTCGAAGCGGTGCCGGCGTTTAAAACGGTACATATTTTCGAATACGGCGCAACGCCGCTTTCCGCCATTGCCGCGCCCGTGGACGTCATGATATCCGGGCCGGACCCGCAGATCCTCGACCGGCTCGCGGACGAGGTGAAGGACCGGCTTCACCGGGTAAAGGGGCTGACAACGGTTTCAAAATCCTGGGACATGTCCAAACGGGAAATCATCGTCGATATCGACGAAAAAAGTGCCCGGCGCCATGGCATCACCTATCGGCAGGCGGCGGACACCCTGTACGGCGCCACAACCGGAAGGGTGGCCGCCAATTTCAAGGTGCGGGGGCAGGACGGGTATCCCGTCCGGGTGCAGCTCGGGGACGGGTCTCCATCGGACCCCGGTGCGCTTGGATCCCTTGAAATACCGACCCCCCGGGGAATCGTGTATCTAAGCGACATTGCACAGATTCGGCAGAGCCACCGGCAGACCCGGATCACGCGGGAAGGTCTCCAGCCCACGATCAATGTCATCGGCTACCGGGAAAAGGCCCCCATATCGTATCTCGACGATCAGGTGAAAGACGTGCTTTCGGATATGGACCTGCCGGCCGGGTATGACATAACGCAGCAGGGGGAAGTCACCCACATGAACGAAACGTTTTCAAGGCTCGGCGCCGCCCTCGGCCTGGCCCTGCTGCTTTTGTATTTCGCCCTTGTGGTTGCTTTTCGCTCCTGGGCGAACCCGGTGATGATCATGTCGGCCATTCCCCTGGCGTTTATCGGGATCCCCTGGGGAATGATGCTGGCGGGGCAGACGTTTTCCATGGCGGCGAATATGGGTATGATCCTCATGTCCGGGATTGTGGTCAACAATTCCATTTTGCTCGTCGAGTTTATCGATACCGCGCGCCGCGGCGGCAGCGGGCTATTCGAAGCCGTCGAGGAGGCCATCCGCTTGAGGACGCGGCCGATCCTGATGACCGCTTTCTCCACCATCGCCGGAATGCTCCCCATTGCCCTGGAACTGGCGGTCGGCCTTGAACGGCTTTCCCCCCTGGCGGTGGTCGCCATAACCGGTCTGATCGTTTCCACCTTCCTGACCCTTGCCTATGTGCCGGCCATGTACGTCTGGATCGCTCGCCTCAAAGCCCGCGTTCATGCTGCCGGATAGGGGTTCGCGCCGGTGTGACGTTTTTTGGCCAAGGCCGTTTTCCGGATAAAAAAGGCAAGACGGCTCCTGAAAGTGGATTTTCCAAGACAAATCTGGTACAGGGGACTTCATGCCGGATAATGAAAACAACAGCTCCCTGCCGCCCCCGTTTTACAGGTTCGACCCGCTTTTGCCGATCCTGTTTGTCGCGCTGGTTTTCTTTTTGACGTTCCTGGCGAGGGTGATGCTCTCCCCCCTCATGCCGGGCATCATAACGGAAATGGACATCACCCCGTCCCAGGCAGGGGCCCTTTTCCTGATCCTGTCCATTGGGTATTTCATCGCTCTTTTGGGTTCCGGGTTCATTTCCGCGCGCATTCTGCACCGGCGGACCATTGTGCTGGCCGCATGCAGCACCGGCGCATCGCTGCTGCTGATCGCCTTTTCCCATCAGCTCTGGCATTTGTGGGTTTCGGTTTTTATCATGGGCATGGCCACGGGCGTTTATCTGCCTTCCGGCATTACCGCGCTCACGGGCATGGTGGATCCACGGCATTGGGGCAAGGCGGTTTCCATCCATGAACTTGCTCCCAATTTTGCCTTCGTGGCCGCTCCCCTGATTGCCGAATTTTTTCTGGGGCGTTATTCCTGGCGGGCCATGCCGGCTGCCGTTGGTGTCGCTGCCATATGCATCGGCCTGGGGTTCGCCCTTGCAGGAAAGGGGGGCGACTTTCCCGGCAGGCAGCCGGACGCAGCGGCTTTTCGAACCCTGTCTGTCGACCGCTTTTTCTGGATGATGGTGCTGCTTTTCGGGCTGGCCATCAGCAGCACCATGGGCATCTACACCATGCTCCCCCTCTACCTGGTCAATGAAGCCGGCTTGGAGCGGAGTTTTGCCAACACCCTGCTGGCCTTTTCCCGGGTTCCCGGGCTGGCAATGGCGCTGGTTGCCGGCTGGGCATCGGATACTTTCGGCCCGCGGCGAACCATCGTGGCAGTGCTGGGGGTTTCCGGCATTGCAACGATTTTGATCGGCATATGCCATCACCCGGTCCTGCTCTCCGGCCTGGTAGTCATTCAGGCCACGGTTTCCACCGGCTACTTTCCCGCAGGATTTGCCCTGCTATCCGCCATCACCCCCGCCGAACACCGGAACGTGGCCATATCCCTGGCCATTCCCATTGCTTTTGTCTACGGCGGCGGCATGGCACCGGCCCTTATCGGGGTGACCGGCGATGCGGGATGGTTTGGGGCGGGGATCATGATCACGGGGCTTTTGATCTGTACAGGGGCCATTCTGCCGGTTGTTTTCAAGCCGAAAGGATCGGCCGCGTGAAGTGCGGCCGTTATTTTCTATGAATTGATGCCAATGGTTGCCAGATCTCGATCCGGTGCCCCTCCGGGTCAAAAAGGTAAAAAACGTTTGCCCCCCATGCGTGGTTTTTGATCCTCCCCGGTTTCAGCCCGTGCTGGTGCAGTTCATGCCACGTATGGTCAATGTTTCGGGTTCGGAGGGAGAGGGTGATCCCGCATCCGCCAGCGCTTTTGATGCGGGCACGGCTTTCATCGGCAATGCTGAGCATGGCGGTTTCGTTCAGGGAGAACTCAACGAACCACTCCGCAATGGCGTGGCCGTCATGGCCCAGCATCACCCGGTAAAAAGCGAGGGTTTCCTGGAATTTTTTACAATACAGAATCGTGTTTGCCGATAAACAGGGTTCTGTCACGGGAAAAAGGCGCCTTTTTTTTGCTTTTTTTCATTGTTTTATGTAAAAATTATCATAGAAGGATAGCTGTTTTCGTATACCATCAAGGCCCATGAATTTCAACCCTGTCGGCAAAGGGGATAAGATCATGTTTATGGATTTGATTCGGAGACGGAGAAGTGTAAGGAAGTACCGGCAGCAGCCGGTTGAAAACGAGAAGATTGATCAGTTGATCGAGGCTGCCTTGCGGGCGTTTTCTTCCCGCAACACGCAACCCTGGGAAATTATTGTCGTCACCGATCCGGAGACACTGGCCCGGCTTTCCGAGGCCCGGCCCAAAGGGCTTGCTTTCATCAAAGAAGCGCCGCTGGCCATCGTGATTTGTGCCGACCCCTCCAAAACGGATGTATGGGTGGAGGACGCAAGCATCGCAGCAGCCTTTGTTCACCTGGCAGCCACGGATATGGGGCTGGGCAGCTGCTGGGGGCAGATCCGCCTGCGCCATCACGACGAGGACCAAAGCGCCGGTGCGTACGTGTCCGGATTGCTCGGGATCAGGGAAGGGCTGGAGGTTGAATCGATCATCGCCGCAGGATACCCGGCCGAGGAAAAAGAGCCGCATAAACAGGCTTCGCTGCAATACGATAAAATCAGCCGCGAAAAATACGGCCAGAACGCATGATCTTGAATAACGGCATTGCCTGAAATGCTTTCAGGAAAAGCCGCCCGGCCCTCCGGCAGTCCTCGTTTCCGGCGGGGCAATCATCCAAAAAAAAGGGGTTCAGAAAATATCTGAACCCCTTGATTTGTCTGGTGGCGGGAGCGACGAGACTCGAACTCGCGACCTCCGGCGTGACAGGCCGGCGTTCTAACCAAACTGAACTACGCCCCCGCAGGCTTTTTCCAGGGCTGGTAGGCGGAACAGGGCTCGAACCTGTGACCTACGGCTTGTAAGGCCGCCGCTCTCCCAACTGAGCTACCCGCCCACATAAAACATTAAACATGATGCTGCTTGCCGGCCCTTTTTGCCGGTGTTTATAAAGACAGCTTTCTACCAATTTCCATGCGCGCTTGTCAAGATAAAAACAAAGCGTTTTGACGAATTTTTAATGCCCTGTCACCATGGGCCTGGCAGCTTCCGTTTTTGTTTTGTAGATCTGATACTGTTCCGGGTTCTTATAGAGGGAGAGGCCTTCTTCCATGATAATGGAATGGCCGATCACCTCGTCCATGTGCTCCACCGGTATGATTTCGATCTGCTTGAGGATCGATGCGGGGATCTCCTTGATGTCCTTTTCGTTTTCCTTGGGGATAAGGACCTTGGATATCCCCCCCCTGTGGGCGGCCAGAATCTTTTCCTTCAGCCCGCCGATGGGCAGGACCCGTCCGCGCAGCGTGATTTCACCGGTCATTGCGATTTTCCGCCGGACGGGCAGCTTCGCCAATGTGGATATGATGGATGTACACATCGCGATGCCTGCGGACGGCCCGTCTTTCGGGGTCGCACCTTCGGGCACATGTACATGGATATCATAGTTTTCATAGAACTTGGGATCGATGTTGAACTGTTCGGCCCGGGACCGCACGTAGCTGATGGCGGCCTTTGCGGACTCCTGCATCACGTCCCCCAGCTTGCCTGTCACCCTGAATTCCCCCTTGCCGGGCATGATCGCGCTTTCCACAAACAGCAGTTCGCCGCCGAACTGGGTCCATGCCATGCCGATCACAATGCCGATTTGGTCCTTTTCCTCCACCTGGCTTTTCCGGTACTGGATCGGCCCCAGGTATTTCTGGACGGAGCGGGTGTTTACGTTCACACTCCCTGTTTTCTCGGACTTGGCGAATTTCCGCGCGATTTTACGGCATATGGAGGCGATTTCCCGTTCGAGGTTTCGTACGCCCGCCTCCCGGGTATAGTTGCGGATAAGCATGAATAGCGCATTTTTTGAAAACCGGATGTCTTTTCCCTCAAGCCCGTTGAGCCGGATCTGTTTGGGGATCAGAAACTGCGTGGCGATATTGTATTTCTCATATTCCGTGTAGCCCGGCAGCCGGATGATCTCCATGCGGTCCTGCAGGGGGAGCGGGATGTCCGGCAGCGTGTTGGCCGTTGTCACGAACAGGATGTTGGACAGGTCGTAGTCCATGTCAATGTAATGGTCGTTGAACGCATAGTTCTGCTCGGGGTCAAGCACCTCGAGCAGGGCCGCAGACGGGTCTCCGCGAAAGTCCATGCTCATCTTGTCGATTTCGTCCAGACAGAACACCGGGTTGTTCACGCCGGCCTTGCGCAGGGACTGCAGGATTTTGCCGGGCATTGCGCCGATGTACGTGCGCCGGTGTCCGCGGATTTCCGCTTCGTCCCGCACGCCGCCAAGGGAAAGCCGCACGAATTCGCGGCTGGTCGCCCGGGCGATGGATTTGGCGAGCGACGTCTTGCCGACACCCGGCGGGCCCACAAGACACAGGATGGGGCCCCGGATTTTTTTGACCAGGGACTGCACGGCCAGGTATTCCAGGATGCGCTCCTTTGGGCGCTTGAGGCCGTAATGGTCCTCGTCCAGGATCGTTTCCGCCGCGTCGATATCTTCCGAAATCTCGGAATGTTCATTCCACGGCAGGCTCAGAATCCAATCGATGTAGTTTCTGGTGACCGTGGCCTCGGCCGACATGGGGGTCATGCGCTTGAGCTTCTTGAATTCCTGCCAGACTTTTTCCCGGGCCTCCTCGGGCAGTTCCTTTTCCTGTATCCGTTCTTCCAGTTCCCGCAGCTCGTCATCCTCGCCGTCATCCTCACCCATTTCCTTTTTAATGGCCCGGATCTGTTCGTTGAGATAGTAATTCTTCTGGCTCTGCTCCATCTGTTTCTTGATCCGCCCCTTGATCTGCTGATCCGTTTTGAGAATAACGGTTTCCTGGTTGATCAGTTCGATCAGCAGGGCAAGGCGCTCCTCTATGGCGTCAATCTCCAGAAGCTTCTGGTTGTCGGGCGTCTTGAAGGAAAACTGCGCGGCCGTGGTATACAAAAGCTGCACCGGATCTTTTATTGCTGCGATTTTGTCCACGGTTTCGCTGGTGATGTTTTTGTGAAGCGTGGCGTATTCCTTGAAGCCGTCGATGATGTTCTTGAAATAGGCCACGGTTTTGGACTCATCGAGATCAGGTTCTTCTATCAGCTCGAGTTGCACCTGGAAGAAGCTTTGGTTGTCGATGAACCGGACGATGCGCGCCCGGTGTTTCCCCTCCACCACGGTCTTGACGGTTCCGTCCGGAAGGCGCAGCATCTGGAGCACTTTTGCGACAGTGCCCGTCCGATTGATGTCGGCCTGTCCCGGGTTGTCTTCCGCCGGGGTGGACTGGGTGGACAGAAATATATACTTGTCTTCCACGTTCATTGCCTCGGATATGGCATTGATGGACATGGTCCTGCCCACAAAAAGCGGTGAGACCATGAACGGGAAAACGACGATATCGCGCAAAGGCAGAAGCGGGAGTATGGGTGTCATGGCTACTCCATCGGTTTGCCTGAATATTTTGGGTATGTGTATCATAATCGGTCTTTCACTCAGCCTCGTTATTGTAGATTAAGGAATTCTCTTTCTGTTTTCTTCGGACGTCGGCTTTTCCCGCGGGCGGTAAAAGCCGACACTTTTCGGATGCTGTGAAAATACGGCAAATTCCGTATTCCGGGTGCGGTCACGGGGCCGGGCGCCGCCGGTGGGATACCGGCATGCCCGGGGCCCCAAGGGACGGGTTGTGTATTGCTGCAGTGCTGCCGTTATTATGCCTGCTTCTTGGGTTTTTGCTGTTCGTAAAGCAGTATCGGCTCCTCCTTGTGGAGGATGACTTCCTCGCCGATGACGCATTCCTTGACACCGGTCATGGAAGGGATTTTATACATGATATCGAGCATGCTGGATTCAATGATGGCACGAAGTCCCCGTGCACCCGAATTTCGCTTCGAACTTTCCTGGGCGATGGCCCCGAGCGCGCTGTCGGTAAAACGGAGGCTGACGCCCTCGAGTTCGAAAAGTTTTTTGAACTGCTTGATCAGCGCATTCTTCGGCTCCGTAAGGATCCGGATCAGCGCTTCTTCATCCAGGCTCTGCAGCGTCGCGATAATCGGCAGCCTTCCCACGAATTCGGGAATCAGCCCGAATTTGACCAGGTCCTCGGTTTCCACCATCTGGATCAGGTCGCTGGTCGTCCTTTCCTTCTGGCTGACAATGGAGGCGCCAAAGCCCATGACGCGGGAACCAAGCCGTCGTTCGATTATTTTTTCGAGCCCGTTGAAGGTTCCGCCGCAGATAAACAGGATGTTGCTGGTGTCCACCTTGACAAAGTCCTGCTGCGGGTGCTTTCTTCCCCCCTTGGGGGGTACGCTGGCTAGCGTTCCTTCAATGATTTTCAAGAGGGCCTGCTGGACGCCTTCCCCGGAAACATCCCTGGTAATGGAAGGATTGTCCGACATCATAGCGATCTTGTCGATCTCGTCGATGTATACGATGCCCCGCTGAGCCTTTTCCACGTCGTAATCCGCGTTCTGGAGCAGCGCAAGAATAATGTTTTCAACGTCTTCCCCCACATAGCCGGCTTCCGTCAGGCTCGTGGCGTCCGCAATAGTAAACGGCACGTTCAGAAACCGGGCCAGCGTCTGGGCTAAAAGCGTCTTGCCGCTGCCGGTGGGGCCGATCAGACATATGTTGCTTTTGTGCAACTCCACGTCGCTCGTGTTCATGCCCGAATCAAGCCGTTTGTAGTGGTTGTGTACGGCCACGGAGAGCACTTTCTTGGCATGGTCCTGCTGGATGACATACCCGTCCAGCTGTTCCTTGATTTCCGCAGGCGCAAGTATCCTGTCGGATACATCCGTGTCCTTTATGTTCTCTTCTTCTATGATTTCGCTGCACAGTTGAATGCACTCGTCGCATATGTATACAGCGGGACCCGCAATCAGCTTTTTGACTTCCTGCTGATTTTTTCCGCAAAACGAGCAGAAGAGGTTGTCGTTTCCGTCTCCGCCCTTGTAAGATGACATATTTAGGCCTCCTTGTCTGGTGGTATATCCCTGAGGTCGTCCCGGTTGTTGATCACGTGATCCACGATTCCGTATTCTTTGGCTTCTGGGCCGCCCATGAAAAAATCGCGGTCCGTATCTTTTTCAACCTTGGCAAGATCCTGTTTTGTATGAAATGCCAGGATGTCGTTCAAGCGGGCGCGCAGGCGGATGATTTCCTCGGCCTGGATCTTGATGTCCGAAGCCTGCCCCTGAACGCCTCCCATTGGCTGGTGAATCAAGATCCGGGCATTGGGCAGCCCGTAGCGTTTGCCATCGGCCCCGGCCGCCAGAAGCAGCGCACCCATGCTGGCCGCCTGGCCGATGCACACGGTCGCAATATCCGGTTTAATGTACTGCATGGTGTCGTATACCGCCAGGCCTGCCGTCACCGAACCGCCCGGCGAATTTATGTAAAAGTTAATGTCCTTGTCCGGATCCTCGGATTCAAGGAACAGGAGTTGCGCGATCAGCAGATTGGCAATCTCGTCGTTGATCTGCGTTCCGAGGAACACGATTCGATCCTTCAGAAGCCGAGAATATATGTCGTAGGCCCTTTCGCCTTTGCTGGTTTGTTCGATGACCATCGGAATCAGCGGCAATTTTCCATCTCCTCGTATGTAAATAAATGAAATAAAGCATTTCAGCCAAATTGTAACGGCTACCCGCTTGTTTCGGGCGCATCCCCGGAAGCTTCCTCCGTCGCTTTTTCCTCCGGTTGCACCGTTTCGACCGTTGCATGATTAATTATAAGATCGACCGCTTTTTTTTCAAGTAGGGCAATTTTAAAACCGTCTTGCTTCCCCGGGTTTTCTTTATAAAATTTCTTTATAAAGTCGAGCGGTTGACCGATCATTTCCGAAAGTTTTTCATATTCTGCATCCAGTTCCTCCTCCGCGACTTCCAGATTTTCCTGCTCGATGATTTTGTTGAGCAACAGGTGCCGCCGGGCTTGCTGCTCAGCCACCGGGCGATACTGCTGGTCCATGATTTCACGGGTGAGGCCCACCTGTTCCATGGAAAGGCCGTTCTGGGCGAAGCGTTGCTCGGTGTCTTTTGCAATCTCATCGAGTTCATGGCGCACCATCACGTCAGGCACCTCAAATTCATTTTCAAGGAGCTTGTTGAAGATCTGCTCCTGCATTTCCTGGTTGGTCCGCTTTTCATACCCTTGACGCAGGTTGCTTTCAATTTCCGCGCGGAGATCGGAAAGCGTTTCGAATTTGCCGAATTTTTTTGCAAATTCATCATCAACAGGCGGCAGTATTTCCTCTTTGATTTCTTTGAGTTTCACCGTGAAAGTGATTTCTCGGCCAGCCAGATCCGCGTCGTTGTAGTCCTCGGGAAATGTTACGGTGATCTCCCTGCTCTCGCCGGCTTTCATGCCCGCAAGGGCCTTGTCGAAATCTTCGGTAAACGCCTTTTCGCCGATCTTGATCGCGTGGTTTTCCGTGAAGGCGGTCGGCGGGTAGGGCTGGCCGTCTACATATCCTTCGTAGTCGATGGTGATATAATCCCCATCTGCTGCGGGGCGGTCCTCGGCGATGGTATGGTATTCCGCCAGGTGCTTGCGAAGCATTTCCACCTGTGCATCAATTTCACCTTCGCTTACCGTGTATTCGGTTTTCTTGATTTCAAGCCCCTTGAAATCCACGTCGGGCAGCTGCGGTTTCAATTCCACTGTGGCATTGTATTTGAAGTCCGAATCCGGGTCGAGCTCCGGCGTGTCGATATCGGACGTATCAATTACCTGGAGGTCCGTTTCCTGGAGGGCTTTGGGAAACGACTCCTGAACCAGGTTTTGTATGACATCGGAATGGACGTCTTTTTTAAAGAGCCTCTCAAGAACCGGGCGGGGAACTTTACCGGGACGGTATCCTTTGATTTTTGCCTTTTTCTTCAGGTCTTTATATGCAGAATCAAGCTCTTTGGAGACCTCTTCTCTGGGAATTTCCACGTGGATCCTTTTTTTAACCGCGCTGACATCTTCAACCGTTACTTGCATGATTATCCTTTCCTTGCATTATATTTATGACATTTTATATCAATGGAAATGTCCGTGAAAAACGGCCGGGGAAAAACAAGAACCGTGGATGGTGCGAGAGGGGAGACTCGAACTCCCACTCTAAAAAGAGCTGGATCCTAAGTCCAGTGCGTCTACCAGTTCCGCCACTCTCGCATGGAATTATACTTTATTTTTCATTGCCGCTTTTGTAAGTAAAAAAATGATGGTCAATTTTGCACGCCCCAATATGAATCCGGCAATAAGACCGGGTGAGAAGGCTTATAAACCTGCTGCAACGCCTGATAGATAACCGGGTGCAAACTTGCCATCACGCTTACTGACAAATTTTATTCACATACATGATGTTTGTCTTGATTTTGTATCAACTTATTGAGATCATAGCAAAAAAGATTTATAACGGCTTTAAAGTAATATTAATTGGGCATAGTGTCAAGCAAAAACAAGGGAATATCCGTTATTATGGCAGTCAGAAACTGGTGTTGCAGGATCGGGCGCAGGGCGGCGTTTATTGCCGCGGCATGCATGGTCATTTCCGCACAGGGCGTCGCCTTGTCGGTCATGGATACGCCGGCGCCCCGGGGCGGTGTGAAGGTGATTGTCCTCGATCCCGGTCACGGGGGGGGTAACCTCGGCGTTACCGGCGCCGAAGATGCTGCCGAAAAGCAGCTCATGCTCAGGCTTGCGCGTAAAATCAGCGAACGGCTGGCATCGGAATTCACGGTGCAACTTACCCGTACCGGGGATTATGACCTCAGCCTGAAGGACCGTACCTCGATTGCAAACCACCATGGCGCGGACCTATTTATCAGCCTCCACGCAGGCGGCAGCAGCAGTAGCGGTGCGAGCGGGTGGACGGTTTATCATGACCGGCGGAAAGCGGTTTCCCGGTTTGGCCGTGAAACAGGGCAGGCCCCTTTTTTGTGGGACCAGGTGCAGCAGCGGCATATCCCATCCTCCGTCATGCTTGCGGAAATGATTGCGAAACGCCTTGAGGTGAACGCTGCCCGGGAGCAGACCGTGGATGTCATGGAAGCACCCCTTGCGGTTCTATCGGGAGCGGATATGCCGGCGGTGGTTGTTGAAGCCGGTTGCCTGACCCATCTTCCTACTGCGCAGGCGTTTGCAGCAGAGGAGTTCATCGGCGGGGTTGCGGATGATATCGCCATGGGCGTTTTTGATTTTTTTGCCCGATGACGGCATAAGAGCTTGATGAAGCGAAAAAACAATGGTAGAAGAAATCCAAAATTGAAATACGGGGCGTGGCGCAGCCTGGCAGCGCGCCTGCTTTGGGAGCAGGAAGCCGCAGGTTCAAATCCTGCCGCCCCGACCAATTTTATTCAATATGATATCCGACCTGCCTCTGTTTTGTCATTTTACAATCCGTATCCTGATGAATTTGCCTGTGATTTTAATTCGGAAAACCGGGTCCCGGCGCTGCCGGAAACAAAGTGGAAATGATGCGGCATCATGCCTGACATTGCTTATCTACAGATTATCGCTTTTATGGGTGGTTTCATCCAGGGATTGACCGGTTTCGGGGTCATGCTGATCGCCCTCCCCCTGATGGCTTTTTTTATCGACATTAAAATCGCCATACCCCTTATCATCCTGTTCGGCATGGTAATCAACCTCATGCTGCTCTTTCAATTGTCCGGGCATTTTGAGCCCCGGAAATGGCTGCCGCTGCTTGCCGCCTCTTTTCCGGGGATCCCGGTGGGCATATACATTCACCAATCGGTCTCCCAGCGGCCCTTGGAAATCATCGTCGGGGTTGTGCTCATCATTACATCCGCAAATACATGGCTCCGGTTTCGGCCGAAAAAAGCGCTTGGCAGATTTTGGGCGTCCGTCTCCGGTTTTGCCGCGGGATTTCTGGCCGGCAGTATCGGTGCATCCGGTCCACCGGTGATCATTTACACCTCGCTTCAGCCATGGACCAAGTCGGAAATCAAGGCTACCCTGGTGGCCTTTTTTATGATCAACGGTCTTGGGGTGGTCCTTTTTTACCTCTTCCACGGGTTTTTTACGGTCCAGATCCTGCAGCTCTTCGGCTGGTGCCTGCTCCCCCTGGTGTTAGGAGAGCTGGCCGGAAGCCTCCTGTACGGGCATATCAACGATGAAATCTACCGAAAAGCGGTGCTCTGCCTTCTCTGCCTGCTGGGGCTTTTGATGCTCCTGAAGGGGTAGGCTGCGGCAGGCGTTCACAGCACGCCATGCAAGCAGACGCGCAGAATACCGGGTGGAATGCTTTTTTTTGGGGGAAGGGTTACTGCTTTTTACCCCGGCGGATGTAGATGATCTGGTAGAGCTTCCACAAAAGGAAAAGAATGATGATATAGGCAGCTATAAATATAAGGGCGCGGATGATGGTATCTATTGACTGATCCGGGTAGCCCAGCGCGGGGACATTGGCGACCAGTAACAGTGGCAGGGCAAAGAAGAGGGCCATTCCCCCCGCGTAAACCAGGTCTTCGGCAACGGGGGTTTCAAAATCCGCATCTACCACCCGCAGCAACGCCAGGCCTGAACTGACCGTCCCCGTAACCAGGCCGAAGGATGCAAGCATTCTTTCGAACTTGTGGTCAATGTGCATTCTGTTTGAAAGAACGTTTACCAGCACCAGTGTAACAAGGCCGCCGACAGCGGCCAGGATCAATATTTCTTTCCAATAGGCCCGGATCATGGTAAACGAAATTGCCGAAATTGCCGCGCAGACCATAAAATCGATAAACAACCCGCTCAGGCGGGTCATCAACCCCCTGTCGACAATATGATCGATCCGAAGGCGCCGCAGCAGCAGGTGGGCGAATACGGCGAAGATGGCGCCGAACACAAATGCGAATCCACCGATAAGGCTTGCAAAGTCTTTTCCCGCGTCTCCCAGTCCGGCCAGGGCACCGGTAACGGTCGTAATGAAAAGATACGTGACCAAAAACACGAGTCCGATCAAGGCCACCTGCAGCGTCAATGTGTCTATGGCTTCTGAGGCGGTTGTCAAACGGCCCGCTTCTTTTTTCTTCTCCCTTCGGCCGACGATGCCGCTGAATACAGAAGGCGGAATCTGGTCATACCCCTTGAAAAGGACCGTCTTGTTGCGGCGGACGCCCCAGTTGATCAGTACGATGCCGAATCCATAGGCGAAGAGGAAGCCCAGCGCGGCAAAGGCAAGCCCCACCTGGCCGCCTCCGACAAACCCCATCCCTTCCCAGGTTTTCCCCAGGCTGTAAGCGACGCCGGGATTCTGACCGAATCCCATCACCAGCTGAACGCCAAAAGAGGGAAACAGGTGCGGGAAATAGGTGAGGATGAGAAGCAGGGTGAACAACAGGCCCAATAACCCCTGGACGGCAAATATCTGGCAGTGGATCGTCATGGTGGTAACGGCCCCGTACCCGCGTTTGACCCTGGAGCCCCGCAGGCCCATGGCGATGTATGCGGCGGTCAACAAATGATAGACATAGTTCCCCAGCGATTCCGTATCCAGTACCTCAAAGACGTGCTGGCCGAAAAAAAGCCCCAGTATGCCGGCAATGATATTGCTGGGGACCAGAATCTTCTGAATGAATCTGACCCGGCTCCGGATAAGGGTCGCGATCAACAGAAACAGGCTCAGATAGGCAAAATCGATCAGACTGTCCCACGATATCCCTTCCATGGCTTCACCAAGATCCTTTTTTGATCCCTCCGTTTTTCTACAGCAGTGCCGCCGCCTTGATCATCAGCGTTTCGTTGGTGCCGTCCATAATGGTCAGCAGCCTGGCATCCCGGGAGTATTTTTCCACAGGATATTCCCGGGTCATGCCGTAAGCACCCAGAACTTCTGCCATTTCAGTGGTTCGCAGGACCGCCTGTTCGGTGGCGTAAATTTTGGCCGCAATGCTTGTCTTCAGGTCGCCGGGGAAGCTTTTGGCGCTCAGCCAGCTTCCTTTCCAGAGCAGCGCGCGGGCCGACTCGATCGCTTGAAAGCACGTAAAGAGCCGCCGGGCAATCAACTGGTGCTCTCCGATGGGCCGCCCCCCCTGCACCCGGTGCCTGGCATGCGCCAGCGCGCATTCGTATGCGCCGCGCATGATGCCGACCGCCACGTAGCCCACCGCAAGGTTGCCGACGGTCATGATGGCATTGTGGAGCATGGGATAATCGTCCCCGCACGGAAAGATCAGGTAGGACTCCGGGATTTCGACGTCATCAAAAAATACCGCGGACTGGTTAAGAATCCGCAGGCCGATCTTGTCCAGGGGTTTTCCTATTTTGACACCCTCGGCGTCCGCGGGGACGACGAACGTGCCCGATCCCCGGATGCCCAGATCGGGATTGATGCAGGCGAATACAATATAGGCGTGTGCAATCCCCCCGTTCGAAGGAAAGTCGGATTTGGTGCCGCTGATGACATACCGGCCGTTTTTCTGATGTGCGCGGGTATGGTGGTGGACATTGGGGTCGTAATAGTTCTTCCCGTCCGAGCCGACTTCCGGCTCGCTGCTGCACCACGATGAAATGTGCCTTCCGGAGTTGTCCTCGCAGAAGGGGATCACGAAGCGGTCCACCAGTTCCCGGTTCTCCGGGGCCAGAAACGCGATCAGCTGGGGGACGATGCTTCCGGAAAGAAGCGATGCGGCATATCCGGGCGCCCAGCGGGCAATTTCTTCCCAGACCATGCCGGTGGTCTGGGGGTCCAGCCCCATACCGCCGAACGATTCCGGCAGCGCCATTTTCGGGAAACCAAGCTCAAACGCTTTGGCCATGGGCTTCCAGAACAATTCGTTTTCGTGTACGTCGCTGGGATCGGCCATCCGGTCAAGCGCCGTTTCCGCGGGGTGCATCAGTTCCTTGCCGAGTTCGCGCGCAGCCGCTATGATCCGTTTTTGTGTGCCGGTCGGTTCGAAATCGATCATGACGACCTCCTGTCATCCCTGGTAAAAATCCGTCATCTTGAAATAATACGGCAGGTAAGCATCCCCATCGACCTCGGTCAAGATGTTGCCGGGCTGCATGGTGTTGTCGCTTACCAGGTAAAACGCCATGATCACGGACGGGTTGTCCATCTCCGCCCAGGGATCGGCTTCCGACCATGTGAGGAGGATCTCTGCAGCGCCGATTTCCAGGTGTTTCATGTCGATATCCGTCTTCTGCCGGCAAAGATATACGGGCCCGTCAAAACCGGGTTCAAGGTCGATGCGCGGTGAGGCCTTGAAAAGAAAACTGGCGCCCAGTTCCGGCATCTCCGGAATCGTATCGGTCATCTCGGCATTGATCTCAAGAAACCGAATTCCGTGCCGTTCCACCCATCCCCGGGCCTGGCTGCCATTTTTTTCCAGATGGATGGCCGCCATTTTCTTGGGGAAACCGAAAATATCCCGGCCGTTGTAAAGGCGTGATTCCTCGCTTTCGATGGGCATGGACAGACAGTAGCTTCCCTGCTCGCCGTTGTACGTGCAGTTGAGCAGAAGCGCGGCTTCCTTGTATCCGGGTCCGAGGCTGGTCACCGGGTACTCCGCGATAAATATCATTCCCGTTGGTGCCGCCGCGGGGACCAGCGGCGGTGGAATCAGCCTGGATGCGATTTCCTGGCGGGTCTCGAAAAGAATGCCCAGAATCTTTGCGCCGGTAAATTTCCTCGCCCCGTGGCGGTAATACCTGTCCAGTTCGGCGGGTGTTTTGACAAATCCCATGGCAGCCTCCCTGTAAGCCTGTTATCGATATCCCGGTGTCAATGGGATTGGCGTTTGCACCCCCTGATCCCTTAATGCACCAGCTCGCAAAATAGTTGTTGTATTTGTCTGAGAATTCGCCTATTTATTGCATAATAGGCAAATCTGCCTGCCATTTCATGTCATATTCCGCCAAACGTTTGTCATGAACGCCGGGTTCGGTAAACGGGCACGCACATGAACGGAAAAGAACGGACAACCATCAGCACCTGGACAGCGACCGTGTTGCAAGCCGTTCAATCTTACGGATACGCCGCGGAAAATCTTCTGGCCGAAGCCGGTATCGATGAAAAGCTGCTTTCGGATCCGGATGCCCGGATCCGGATTGAAGAGATGTCTAGGTTGTGGAAACTGGCAGTCCGCGTGACGGGGGATGCCTGTGTCGGGCTGAATGCGGCGTCCCATATCCGGCCGACCACCTTTCATGCCCTGGGATTTGCCCTTATGGTTTCCAGCAGCATGTCCGACGCCTTTGAACGCCTTCATCGTTTCTACCGCATCGTCAGCGACGCAATTGACGTCTGGTTCGAATATACAGCCGATACAATGGCCGTTTGCCTTGATGCCTCGGACAAGGAAGAGGCCCCGGCGGAGGAAGCCTTTGACATGATTATGGGGGCGGTTGTCGCATTCGCCAGGACCCTGGCCCCGGACGCATTCGATCCGGTCCGGGTTGAATGCATGCGGAAAAAGCCGGCAAAACCGGAGGCGTTCTTCCGTTTTTTCCGCTCGCCGGTCCTGTTTTCAGCGGACTGCAATCGTATTTTTTTCCCCCTGGACGGTATGCAGGCGCCGCTGCCGACCGGCAACGCTGAAATCGCCCGGGGAAACGATCAAATAATAATCGACTACCTTGCCCGGTTCGATAAAAGTCGTATCGCCCACCAGGTCCGGGCCAAACTGATCGATCTTTTGCCGCTGGGCGAGCCTTCCATCGACGTATTGGCCAGTTCCATGGGGATGAGCACGCGGAGCCTGCACCGGCATTTGAAAAAAGAGCAGGCGACCTATCGCGAGATCCTGGACGATATCCGGCGGTATCTGGCCGCGCAGTATTTGAAGCAGCGACACCTGTCGGTCATTGAGGTGGCCTTCCGCCTGGGGTATTCAGACGCGGGGAATTTCACCCGGGCCTTTAAACGGTGGTTCGGCGTATCCCCGGTGACCTACCGGCAGAATCCGTTTTTTTGAGGTTTTTTCCGCTGTGGATTACGGGGCCTGAAAATCGATCCGCTCTGATACAATTTCCGATAGTTCCTGCACGCGAAGGGTATTGTCCAGATTTTCGGCCTTCACCGCGTCTTCCAGCATAATGGCGCACAGGGGGCAGGCCACCGCAAGGATTTGCGCGCCGGCGGTTGCGGCTTCCCGGATTCGGGCACGGGCCGGCGTGTCCTCCCCGCCGGAGAGGAGATCCGTAAAGAAATTGCCGCCGCCTCCGCCGCAGCATAGGGCGTTTTTCCGGTTCCGGTCCATTTCCGTCAGCCGGATGCCGGGGATGGCCTGCAGCACCATCCGGGCGGACCCGTAATCCGCATTGTGACGCCCCAGGTAGCACGGATCATGGAACGCGACCACCGCTTCCGGCGGATTAGCGGAGAACGCGAGTCGTTTCATGGCAAAGGCCAGCGCCTGGGTATAATGAAACACCTGGTATTGTCCCCCGACCACGGGATAATCGTTTTTCAGCGTGTTGAAGCTGTGGGGGGAAAGCGTGATGATTTTCCGGATATTGCGCGCCTGGAAAACCTGGATATTTTTTTTCGCCAGATCCTCAAACAAGGCGGTTTCGCCCATGGCTTTGACGTCATTGCCGTCGGAAACCAGCGGGTCCTGAAGGATGCCCAAAGAAATGCCCGCTTTTTTCAGGAGCAGGGCGACAGACCGGGCGATTTCCTGCCCCCGGGGGTCAAAAGCGCCCGCATCATCCACGAAAAAAGCATACTCCTGGTCGGAAAAAGGGTCAATATCAAGACCCAAAGCCCAATCGGCGCTTTTTTTCACGGGTTTGCCGTAGGCATTGCCATGGGTCTGTATCCGGGTCAGGTAATCGCGCACCCCCGGCGGGGCGATGCCCGCTTCCAGCAGGGCGTCCCTGCCGGCGGTGAACGCCAGCAGCAGCCGGTCCCTGAATTCGGGAAACGCGCATTGTTCCACGCAGTTGCCGCAGGCGGCGCAGGAAAACATGATTTCCGCAAACCGCGGGCCCGCCTCGATCTTTTGGTCCAGCCAGGCGCGAAGCAGCCACATCCGCCCCCCGGGTGCATACGTTTCAAAACCGAACGCCAGGTAAGCCGGGCAGTTGATGTCCACGTAATTGCCGGGCAGCTTGCAGTAGCCGCACCGGAAGCATCGGTGCAGGATTTCCTCGTGTTCCATGTCTTTTCCGTTACATAAGATAGGGTAATGTTTCTTTAGGGTTCCCAGTGAACCGTTGCGGCATCCCTGTATTTCTGTAGGTATACGCGATTGCCGTAATCATCGGCCAGGGAACGCTCACCATTATTTTACCCAGTTGCCCGGATTCATAATGTGATTCGGATCCAGCACGGACCGGATGCGCCCCATGAGCCCAAACGTTTCCGGGTCCATCTTTTCGATGATCTGCTTCTGGGCCGGGAGTTCCGCCTTCCAGGGGATCCCGCCGATTTCGAGCGCCGCCGTATTGGTGGCCTCCAGGGCATCGGAAGCCCGTTTCACATCTTCGGGGTCCGCCCGGTTGAACGCGTATGCGAAAAAGAACATCATGCAATGCCCGGCTCCGATAATGCGTGCCCCGAGAGAATAGGCGACGCCGTGCTTTTCAGCGATGGCCAGGCCCATGCGGTAGGCTTTTGGAAAATGTTCGATGGCCATGATGGCCCCCACGTATTCGAACCCGCCGCCCCGGCGGAGATCCGCGAACCGTGCAAGGTCCGGGGATGGAATTTTCAGGAAACGGCCTTTCTGGGGAGGCGGCAGGGGGAGGAATCCGGCGATTTTTCGGTCGATATATTC
>JAWOAV010000209.1:0-7225 GCA_046498365.1 Desulfosalsimonadaceae bacterium | reverse complement strand
CTGAAATTCCCTTACCGCTTTTCTCGAAACATGGGGCCTTTTCGCTTTCATTTCCGGCTCACCGATGCCCGTAGCGATCACGGTGATGCGCATTTCATCGCCGATGCTGTCATCCATGGTGGTACCCCAGATAATTTCCACATCATCATCCCCGATTTCGTTGTATATCCTTTCCGAAGCCTCTATCGCCTCTTCCATGGTCAACTCGGAACTGCAGGAGATGTTCATAAGAACCCCCTTTGCCCCGCCGATGGAATTGTCCTCGAGGAGCGGGTGCGATATGGCTTTTTCCGCCGCCTCTATGGCCCGGTTGTCTCCGCTCGCAACCCCGATACCCATGATCGCCATGCCCGACTTGGACATGATCGTCTTGACGTCCGCAAAATCGAGGTTGATCAGGCCGGGATTCATGATCAAATCCGTGATCCCCTTTACGGAGTGATGAAGAATTTCATCCGCCATTTTGAACATGTCGATGAGGGTGGCATTCTTTTTTGCAAGACCGCGTAAGCGGTCGTTGGGAATGGTAATAACGGTGTCCGCAAATTTTTTGAGATGGGCGATGCCATCTTCGGCCTGCTTGCTCCTTTTGCGGGCTTCGAACTTGAACGGACGGGTAACGACGGCCACCGTCAACGCGCCCAGTTCCTTGCATATTTCCGCCACAACCGGCGCGGCCCCGGTGCCGGTACCCCCGCCCAGC
This sequence comes from Desulfosalsimonadaceae bacterium, assembly GCA_046498365.1. Classification (GTDB taxonomy): domain Bacteria; phylum Desulfobacterota; class Desulfobacteria; order Desulfobacterales; family Desulfosalsimonadaceae; genus B1SED10-16. The sequence continues at coordinate 6,522 of JAWOAV010000209.1, read as the reverse complement.
CCCGCTGCGATGAAAACCATGTGGCTGTCCGCAAGTGCCTCCCGGATCACGTCGGCCGATTCGAGCGCGGCCTCCCTGCCCGTCACCGGGTCAGCGCCGGCGCCCAGCCCTTCCGTAAGGGTCTCCCCGAGCTGGATCTTGGTATTCGCCCTGGAGTTGGCAAGGGCCTGGGCATCCGTATTCGCAACGATAAACTTCACCCCCTGCAGGTTGGCGTTGATCATATTGTTGACGGCATTACCGCCGCCGCCGCCAATTCCGATAACCTTGATCTTTGCTGATCTGTCCGCTTCTACAAAGGTAAAATCCATGTCCATCCCTCCGTGCCTTGGTGTTTATATTGTTTTGATTGTATTTTTCAAATCACTTCCTTAAACCATCGCTTCATGCGGTTTATGATCCGATGAAAAATATTGGCGTCTCTGATCCTGAATTTTTTCCGTCCCTCGTCTTTTACCCCGTAGAGCACCAGCCCTACGCCCGTGGAATACATGGGGTTCGTGACGACATCCACAAGCCCGCTGATGGAATGGGGCATTCCCAACCGGACCGGAACTTCGAATACGGACTCCGCCACTTCCGTGATACCGTCCAGCAGAGATGCGCCGCCGGTAAGGACGATGCCGGACGAAATTTCCTCCTTCATACCCGCCCTGGCGATTTCCCGTTTTACCAGGGTAAATATCTCTTCAACGCGCGGTTCCAGAATTTCCGCAAGAATCTGCCGGGGGAGCTGCCGCCCCTGCCGGCCGCCGATTTCCGGGAGATCGATGGTTTCATTGCTCTTGATGTTGTCCGCCAGACAGGTGCCGTAGTTGATCTTTATTTTTTCCGCTTCCGCCATGGGGATGCGGAGCCCCACGGAAATGTCGTTGGTCATGTTGTTCCCGCCCAGGGACAGAACAAAGGTGTGCCGGATGGTATTTCCCGAAAAAATGGCGAGATCGGTGGTCCCGCCACCGATATCGATGAGCCCTGTGCCGACCTCCCTTTCCTCGGGGGTCAGCACCGACTCGCAGGAGGCAATCGGCTCCAGGATGATGTCGCACACATCCAGTCCTGCCTGGTTTGCACACTTGACGATATTCTGGGCCGAGGTCACCGCGCCGGTGACGATATGGATTTTTGCCTCCAGGCGCACACCGGCCATGCCGACCGGATTTTGAATCCCCGCCTCTCCGTCGATGATGAATTCCTGGGGGAGCACATGGATCACTTCCCGGTCCATGGGAATGGCCACTGCACGGGCCGCTTCAACGACGCGGTCCACGTCGGCCTGCGTAATCTCGCTCCCCTTTATTGCGATGACGCCGTGACTGTTGAATCCTGTAATATGCCCGCCGGCAATCCCTGCGTATACCGAAGAGATTTCGCATCCGGCCATAAGCTCGGCGTCCTGCACCGCTTTTTTTATCGATGCGACCGTGGAGTCCATATTGACGACCACGCCTTTTCGCAGCCCCACGGAAGGCAGGCTCCCGATACCGATAATATTGACTTTACTGCCGGCGACCTCGGCGACGACCGTACAAATTTTCGTCGTACCGATATCGAGTCCGACGACAATTTCCTCATGTCCCTTCACTTGAACCTCCTTTTCCCGCGACAACATTCATTTCATTCACGGGCCTGGCCACGACGCGATCCGGGTTTTTGAGATCTACCCGGGAAAACGCTTCTCCCAGCGCTGTACCCTCCAGATGAACGGCGATCGCCGAGAGTCTTTCGAGTTTTTTCTCGTAGGCATCAAATCCCAGTTCCACCATTGTTGCGGGTTCCCTGATCTTCAAGGACAGACCGATCTCTTTGTCCACGATGATTGTTTCGATATTGTGATTCGGGATAACGCTCTCTTCCCTTTTTCCAAGCTGCAGGATTTCCATTACAGAATGAAAAACCTTCGACTCCCGGGCATTCCCGGCAGCCCAATCCTTGTACGCCACGCCTGAAATCACCGGCAGCCCCTCCGGATCCGAGCTTCCATATTCCTTGAAAATATTTCCGTCGGCATCAATGAGAAACCGGCGCCCGAAATCCATAACTGCCAAGGCTTCGTGTTCGCAGACGTCAATTTTCATTTTCGGGGGGAAACCCCGCTGGATACCGGCCTCTTTGATCCATGGATCCGCGATGAGACGCTTTCTGGCCGAAGCAAGGTTGACCGAAAATATATTCGTCCCTTCCCTTGCACCGGCGATCTCCTTGATCATTTCCGGATCAAGCCGGCTGCAGCCGGCGACCTCGATTGTCCGGGCACGGAAATACGAACACTGGGTTATCCAGTCGTAGCTGAAAATACACACGAGGCTCATTGCCGCCATAACCGTCACCGCGGCCCCAGCCCAGAGGGCGCCGGAGAGCCACCATCGTATCGACCGGCCGTTTTCTGCCGATTCGGATTTGCCGGCACCGGCATACCTGTTTTTCCGTCTGGACTTTGCCGCCATTGGAAGTCACCTCGCTCGTATTTGCCAAAATCGGCGGGGCGGATTTTCATCCGTTCCCGACTGTTTATCCGGGTTCCCCGACAATTTTCACTTCCGGCTCCAGGGTGATGCCGAAAGCGTCATGAACCCGTTTTCGTATAATTTCCATCAGGACCAGCACATCGCCGGCCGACGCCTTTTTCCGGTTAATGATGAAATTGGCATGCTTTTTTGAAACCTCCGCGCCGCCGACGACAAAGCCTTTTAACCCCGCCTTATCGATCAGCTCCCCCGCCGGCGGCGCCCCAGGAGGATTTTTGAAAAAGCTGCCCGCTGAAAAGCCTCCGGGCTGCGACTGTTTTCTTTTCGCAAGGCGCTTTTCCATTTCTTTTTTGACCACTTCGGGATTTTTCCGGTCAAGCTTCACGGTTGCAGACACGATGACACCGGGTCTGCCTTCATATCCGGCCGCACCCTGCGGCAATCGAAGCGACCGGTATGAAAAAGCCATTTCCTCCCGCCTGACGCGCCGAATCTCGCCCGGACCGCTGACAATCTCAAGAGACATGATTACCCCGGACATGTCCCCCTCCGCGGTACCCGCGTTCATCATAACCGCGCCGCCGATAGTTCCCGGAATCCCGGCCGCAAACATCAGCCCGGAAAGCCCGTTTTCGGCTGCAAGCCGGCACAAATCCCAAAGGGATGCACCGCTTTGCGCCGTAACTTTCGTATTTTCTCCCTCACCCCCCACCAGGCGGATACCGGACAAGCCCGGGGCAGGCGATATCACCACGCCGCGAATACCGCCGTCATGCACCAGCAGGTTCGCCCCGCCGCCAAAAACAAACCATCCGACGTTTTCAGATCCCAGTACATCCAGCAGATCCATGACGTCATCCACGGTCTCGGGCAATACAAAAACGTCGGCCGGGCCCCCGATACGGAAGGTTGTGTGATCCGCCATCGGCTCATCAAAACGGATTTTGCCGTGAAACCGTTTTGCCAGCAGATGTTTTATGGTCCCGGTCAACAACACGTTTCTATCTCCCTGCTCCCTCTTCGCGTTTACCGCGCCTGTAAAACCGCAAGCACGTCCTCCCCGACCTGCCACACATTCCCTGCGCCCAGCGTCAGGAGAATATCTCCGGGTTGAAGCGTTTTTTCCAGAAGGACAACTGCATCCGGGGCGCTTTGCGCCGTAAGGACATTTTTATGGCCGTGTACACGTGTCCCTTGGGCCAGTTTTTCGTGATCCATATCCTTGATCGCCGTCTCGCCGGCCGAATAAATCGGCATGAACACCAGCACATCCGCGTGATAAAACGCACGCGTGAATTCATCGAACAGATCCCGGGTGCGCGTGTACCGATGGGGCTGAAACGCGACCACCAGCCGCCTGTCCGGCCAGCTCTGCCGGACGGCGTCGAGCGTCACCCGTATCTCTGTTGGATGATGCCCGTAATCGTCGATAACCGATATACCTGCGGATTCCCCCTTGACTTCCAGTCTCCGCCCCACACCGTCTATGGTTTCCAGGGCATGCCGAATGGTGTCGAATTCGATGTCCAGCTCCGTTCCCACGGCAATGCTTGCCAGGGCGTTGGATACATTGTGCACCCCCGGAAGGTTCAGTCGGATATCGCCCATTGCGCGGCCGTTGATGTAGACGGTAAATGTCGTACGAATCCCCTCAAACCGGATATTGGCGGCCTGGAAATCCGCCTGTGGGTTTACGCCATAGGTAATGAAGCGTTTTTTGATCTTCGGGATCATCTCCTGCAGGTGTTCGTTGTCCAGGCAGAGCACCGCGAGCCCATAGAAGGGAATCCGGTCGAGAAAACTCAGAAACACCCGTTTTATTTCATCGATACTGCCATAATAATCCAGGTGTTCGAGATCGATATTGGTCACCACGGATATGGCGGGATTGAATTTCAGAAAAGAGCCGTCGCTTTCATCGGCTTCCGCCACGATAAAGTCCCCCTGCCCCAGCACCGCGTTGGTGCCGATGCTTTTGAGCTTCCCGCCGATAACGACCGTGGGATCCAGACCGCCGGCCCCCAGAACCGCTGCGAGCATCGAAGTGGTCGATGTTTTGCCATGGGCACCCGCTACAGCGATGCTGTACTTGAGCCGCATGAGCTCCGCCAGCATCTCCGCCCGGGGGATTACCGGGATCGAGAGGGTCTCAGCGGCTTTCACTTCCGGGTTGTCCGGCCGTATGGCCGAAGAGGTGACCACCACGTCCGCCTGGGCCACCTGGTCCGCATGATGCTGCTCATATATCGTGCCGCCGAGCTCCCGGAGCCGCTGCGTCACATCGGTTTCCGCGATATCCGAACCGGAAACCCGGTAGCCGAGATTCAGCAGCAGCTCCGCGATACCGCTCATCCCGATGCCGCCGATCCCGACAAAATGTATGTGGTATTTTTTCCTGTACATGCTATTCAAACGCCTCTTGTTGACCAGCCGGCGCAAAACCGGCAAGGACCAGTATTTCCCCGGCGATCATCGCCGCTGCATCCGTCCCGGCATGTTGTTCGATGTTTTTTCTCATCTGTTCCAGCGCCTCCGGATGGAACCGGAAATGCCTCATCCGCCGGGCCATCTCCGCTGGGGTCATATCCCCTTCGAAAAGTACCTGTGCCCCGCCCGACACGGCCATGCCGGTTGCATTGGCCGTCTGGTGGTCGTCCGCGGCATAAGGGTACGGAACGAGAATTGACGGAACGCCCGAAGCGGCAAGCTCGGCGATGGTGCCCGCCCCCGCCCGGCATATTGCCAGATCCGCCCCTTGGTAAAGGGACGCCATATCCGTAAAAAACGCCGAGACAACCGCCTTTACCCCTTTATTTTCATACCGTTCGCTGACCCAGCCTTCATCCGCGGCCCCGGTCTGGTGGACAAATTCAAAATCCGCCGCGTTTTCAAGGTAATCAAGCGCTCCCGTGACGGCCTTGTTGATGCTTCGGGCCCCCTGGCTGCCGCCCAGCACCAGAATGGTCATCGGGGTCTTTCCTTCCACCCCGGAGCGCCGGTGTTCGGCGCCATTATCCGGCCCCGGCCGCGCTTTGATTTCCGGACGTACCGGATATCCGGTATAGCGGAGTCTGCCCTTCGCTCCGGGAATGACCGTGTCCGCAAAAGAGACGAAAACCCTGTCCGAAAAGCGCCCCAGGAACCTGTTGGTAATGCCGGGGACGCGGTTCTGCTCGTGTATGACCCGGGGAATGCCCATGGCCCAGGCGCTGATTACCACCGGTGCGGCCGAATACCCCCCCATGCCCAGTACCATGTGCGGCTTAAACATCTTCAATATTCGCCGGGCATCCAGAAGCCCTTTGATCAAAAAACCCAGCGACTGCAGCTTCCCCCATACCGTCTTCCCTTTCATGCCGGCCGCCGAGATCCTGACCGTTTCAAAATTTCGCTCCCCCAGGACCGTGTTTTCAATGGGACGCCCGGTGGTGACAAAGCAGGGTCTGAGATTGACCGCCATTTCAAAAAGCCTGTCCACCACGGCGAGCCCCGGGAACAAGTGCCCTCCTGTTCCGGCGCCGGCCACGATGATTCTCAGCTCCCGAAAAGGTTCCTGTCCGGCTCCCTGGCCGATATGTGCCCCCTGCGACATGGTCATCGTTTATTCACCAGCCTTGCCCGGATATTCATGAGGATGCCGACGCCCAGGAGGTTAAAGACCAGGGAGGACCCCCCGAAGCTGAGAAAAGGAAGCGTCAGCCCCTTGGTCGGCAGAAGGCTGAGATTCACCCCCATGTTGATCATTGCCTGAAGCATAATGGATATCGTAATGCCGAAAGCCAGAAACGAGCCGAAACAGGATCATGTGCTCGCCTCTTTTTGGGTTTAGCATTTGCACACACATATCAATTACATGGCGAGGCGTGAAGTATTGGCCTTTTTCACCCTTGGCAGATTTATTCTACCCTTACCATGATATAGGCCTGCAGGCTTAATTTCTGTTACTAACTGCGGAGCTAGTTGCCCTCATCATCCCATATGAGCCTATGCTGTGGCCACCTTCTCCGCCGCCTGCAGCAGGTCCTGCTCCGAGGGTGTAGTGTGGATGCGGAGG
>JAWOAV010000219.1:0-2557 GCA_046498365.1 Desulfosalsimonadaceae bacterium | reverse complement strand
TCGCATAATAGCAGTATTCCAGCAGCCGCATTTCACCGCCAGGCCCGATTTCGACCCACTCTTCATTTCTTACGCGGCACGGGGCGCATATTTCCCGCGGCGGGGACTGCAGGCGGCCGCAGCTGGGGCATTTAATCGCCATGATCTTTTTTTCCCGCAATCCCTGCAAAAATTTTCCCATTACCGGGCCGGGGGCAAATCGCTGGTTCACCGAAATGGTTTTCTTCAGCACAAGGAGTTCCTGCTCGGGCTCAACATCCTCCCCCGGGGGGACATACTTGGTAAACAGTTTGCCGGTGGCGGCAAAAAGGTTGAAATCGCCCTCCACCTTCAGCTTGGCCGCGCCCAGGGCGGCCATGGCATCGACCTTGCCGGTATTGAGGCCCACAAAGGTGCGCCCGTCAAGCCGTATGACCACATCGCATCCGGTCAGGTCATCGGTTTTTTCAAGTTTCATCTTTCCCTGGCCCACGGAAAGCATCCATTTTCCTTCATCCTTGATATCGTATCCAAAAACCGCCTCAAGGTCCCCGGCGCCTTCCGGCCGGAAACGAGACGCCATGGTATTGAAAATATCGTCTACAGCCACACCGTAATATTCAGCCATGATACAATCCCCTCTACCAGTTTAAGTCCTTTTCAAGCATGGTTAAAACCGTCCACATGGTTCCGCCGAATGACGAGGCAAGCCCGTGTTCGACATTGCCGGGTACCTGGTGGTCGCCGGCGGTGCCCCGGATCTGCTTGGCCGCCTCTGCCACGCGCACGATCGCGGTGGCGCCGATGGGATTCGTTGAGATCACGCCGCCGGACGGATTGATCGGCATTTTGCCGTCGATCATGATCTCCCGGTCTTCAACCATTTTGAGGTGCGCGTCGCCTTCCAGGAGAAAAAACTCCTTTAGCCAGTCAACCCCCCACCAGGCGGACGGGTCATACATTTCAAACACATCAAAATACGCAAGCGGATTGTCAATGCCGTTTCGCGCATAAAGCTGCTTTGCGGCAAAGCTGTGGGTGGTCTCGATGGGATAGTAATTGTTGTGGAGATTTAAGGTCTCTTCCCGGTGAACCGTGATATGATCCCGGACCCATACGGGGTTGGGCGATATTTCCCGGGCCTTTTTCTCCGATGCGAAGATAATGGCGCATGCCCCGTCGGATTGGGAGCACATGTGAATCAGTCGCAGATCGCCGATCAAGGGCGGCGAGTTTTCCATCAGGTCTTCCATCTGGTCCCATTCCAGGTGGAACGCCCTGTGGGCGTTGGGGTTTTTGCAGGCATGCTTGTCCATGATGATGCGGTAGGTCATTGCCGCCCGCCGGGCGCGTTCTTCCCCGAATTCGGCGATGAGCTTGACCGCGGCCTGCCCTGTCAGCGCTCCGGATTGCAGCTTGCGCGCCCACAGGGGGTCGGCCATGTTGGTGATCCCCCCGGTGGTGTGCCCTTCCTGCAGTTTCTCAAAGCCGATGGCCAGGACAACGTCATACATCCCCGATGCCACCAAATTGTCCGCGCCGCACGCGAGGGTGCCGCCGGTGGTCCCCCCCGTGGTCAGCCGGAACGCGGATTTTCCGTAGGAAGCGCTGCCTAAGGTGTGCCACATGTCGGGCTGATGGACCATCTCAAAAAGCTCCATGTTGCCGTGCACCACGCAGTCGATGTCATCTGCGGTCAAGCCGGCGTCATCCAGGGCCCCGCGAACGGCCTCGTGAATCATTTCCGGCTGGTTTACATCCTCCCTGTGGCTTGAAAACTTGGTCTCGCCGATCCCGACGATCCCCACGTGCCGATTTTTTTCTTTGTACCCCATATCGCCCCCTTATTGTTCAAACACCAGGACCGCATGATGCTGGCCTGCGGGCCCCGTATTTCCGTGTGCCAATCCCTTTGCCGCCCCGTCCACCTGGCGTTTGCCGGCTTCGCCGCGAAGCTGGAGCACCACTTCCAGTGACCTGGCAAGCCCCCCGAGCATAAGCGGATTACCGTTGAGCATCCCGCCGGAGGGGTTCACCCGCCCGCTGTCCATACCGCCCGAATCAATCCATTGCCGTGCGCCCCCCGCCGGCAAAATACCGGCATTTTCGGCCCACATGGGAAGCTGGTAGGCATAGGCGTCGTTTACTTCAATGATATCAAAGGCGGTCGTCGGATCATCGATTCCTGCCATGCCGTATGCCCTTTTGGCGGATTTTTGCAGGGCCGTGCTGGCGGAAAGGTCCCGGTCGCCCAGAAAATAGCTGTCCATGCAGTTGCCGAACCCGCTCAGCCATACCGGCTTGTCTGTAAATTCATGCGCCCGGTCCTCGCTGCACAGCAGCATGCCTGCCGCCCAGTCGGTCACCGGGTACTGGTGGAGGTGCCGGATCGGGTCGCAGATAAGCGGCGACTGGCGTACCGCGTCTTCCGTAACCGCCTCATTCTCCCTGGCGTAGGGGTTTTGCGCCCCCTTCTCCCTTGACCGGGCGACCACCCTGGCCAGGTGGTCATCCGTCAGGCCGGCCTTTTTCATGTATGCCCGCGCCTGCAGGGCCGCGGCAGACAGGTAGTCAAGGC
>JAWOAV010000104.1:0-7784 GCA_046498365.1 Desulfosalsimonadaceae bacterium | reverse complement strand
CCACGCGGAACGGGATTTGCTGATTGTGGTGCCCAGTGCAAAGCCGACGACCCGGTCTTCATATTCGGCCACCAGGCAGAATTCCGTGTCGCTGTAAAAAAGGTCGGTCACTTCGTATTCGTCCCAGGCCCGGTAGGTGTTCGGGGCGTTTTCCGCCAAAAAAAGCTTTTCTCCCATGTGGAAAACATCGGCCAGGTCGTCAATGGTCATTTCCCTTACTTTTACCGTCGATTTTTTTGCTTTCTGGTGAGTGAGCGATTCAACGGGTTCCATGTAATTTTTCGGCTGCTCCTTTTTTCCTGAGTTTTGGTTGCATCGGTTTTTTTTCCGGTGGGCCTTTTGGCAGTATACACCGATATAATAAGTATCTGCTGCAAGGAAATCAATAGGACATAGCGATCCGGAGAAGAATTCGTTTCATGTGGGTCGGTGTCGGGGTCGGTGTCGGGGTCGGTGTCGGGGTCGGGGTCGGGGTTGGAGTCGTAGTCGGGATCGGGGTTGGGACAGTGAGCGGGGTTGGCTTTGGGGACGGGGGGTTTTATCACAGAGGTCACAGAGGAGACACAGAGATTCACAGAGAACCCCAAAAAGAAATTTACAAAGAACCCTGAAAACAAATATAAAATCCTTTTTTGTTTTATCGTTATGGAATGCGCATAATATATAGAATAGCAAGAGTAGATGAGATCGTAAAAACGCGGTTTTGGACGGCGAAGTAAAAAGCCGTCAAATATAACGGCATAGCGGAAACGGAAATAGATGTATTCTGGCAGGCAGCGAACAGGGGGACTTCAGTGGCGTGGTTTGTTCCGGCGATATTGACGGCCATAGCCGTCGCATCACAGGATGCGTGGATAAAGAAATGGTTTTCCCATCTCAATGCCGTGGAGATGTTTGTTCTGCCGCTTCTTTTCGGGCTTCCCCTGACCCTTGTCACGCTTGTCTTTGTTCCGGTTCCAACCCTTGACGCTGTTTTTTATGCCAGTTTCGTGGTAAGTCTGCCGCTCAATGCCGTCCCTTTTATCCTTTACATGGCGGCGATCCGGCAGTCCCCTCTTTCTTTGACCCTACCGTATCTTGCGTTTACGCCGGTCTTCATGGTTCCGACGGGGTATCTCTTCCTGGACGAACTGCCCGATTTCTGGGGCATGATCGGTGTTGTTACCGTCTGCGCGGGGAGTTATGTGTTAAACATCGATATGCGCGACTGGTCCCTGCTTGAGCCCATAAAGGCGGTTTTTCGGGAAACCGGTTCATGGATCATGCTGATCGTGGCGTTTCTTTTCTCTTTTTCGGCCGTCGTGGGGAAGCTGGCCATCCTGCATTCCTCGGTGTTATTTTTCCAGATGTCCTTTTTTGCGACCCTGGGAGTCACCCTTGCGGTCGTTTTCGGGCTTGCCGGCAAGGTCCGCTTCGCGAAAATGGTCGAGTACCCGGTACGGGGGATGGTTGCCGGGCTGCTCATATATCTTCACATCCTGCTGCACGGGTTTGCCATTTCCATGACCAAGGCCGCCTACATGATTTCCATCAAGCGGATGAGCATTTTGGTGGGCGTGATTTACGGGGGATTTTTTTTTCAGGAAGACAACATCGTTATCCGTTTTCTGGGGTCGCTCATGATGGTTGGCGGGGCGGTGATTATTCTGGTGGCGGGAGGGTAGCCCGGAGGATGGTAGGTGGAGGGCGGCAGACGGAGGGCATTTACAAAATTGTTATTTTTGGCGGCAATACGTTACAAAAATGTAAATCCTTCGTAGGGGCACCCCTTGCGGGTGCCCTTTTTGATAAACAACACGGTACATTTCATTAGAGGTTGGGCACCCGCAAGGGGTGCCCCTACGGGCCCATATGCGGCGGGAGTGGTTGCCGTGTCTGCACAGGAATGCAAAAATCACTATAATTTCGGGATATTTTCATATTCTATACCTTTTGGCATCGATTTTGCTATTCTTACTAGGGGGCAGATTGTATAAAGAAAATTTTGACGACTTCGTAAAAAGTCCAATATCTGCGTTGCGCGCAATTTTTGAAGAATCTCACGTACGGTTAAGTACGATCAATTCTTCAAAAATTGCACGCGCCTTGATCTTGAACTTTTTACGAAGTCGTCTGAGCGCGACTTTTTCAGGAGCGTCAATTTTGTTTGATGAAATTGTAAAGGAGCAATAGCGAATGTGCCGGTTGATTGCCATTACCAGCGATACCCCCGTATCCCCCATGCTGGCGGTAAACGCCCTTGATGTCATGCGCGAAGGGCACGACGGCTCCGGGGTGGGGCTCATGCTGCGGGACCTTGGCGGGCCGCTCGAGGAAATGAAGGACGCGCCGATTCTGTCCGGGATATTCACCGAATCAGGGATCCGGAAGCTGGACGGGTACATGATCAATCTCGGTTTCCTGACCAAGTACAAGGTGTCCATAAAAATTCCCAAGCAGGCGCCGTCGGGCATCCCCCGTCGCGACATGTACCTGATCCGGGCATATGAATACCCCGAGGACTGGGAAGATTACAATGATGCCGATAAAAAAGCGCGTCTGCTGGCGATCCGGCTTGCGCTGCGGGAAATGGGGCGCGCGGAAAACGACATGATCGTGTTCTCCTTCTGGCCGGATACCATCATGATCAAGGAGATCGGCGATCCTTTGACCGTGGGGCGGTATCTCTCCCTGGACAACGAGCGGCTGAAGGCGCGGGTCATCATGGCCCAGGGGCGCCAGAACACCAATTACGCCATTGACCTCTATGCGTGCCACCCTTTTTTCATCCAGGGGTTCTCCACGATGACCAACGGCGAAAACACCGCGTTCGTCCCCATCCGGGAATATCTGGAATCCCGTGGGGAGCCCGGCTACACCGGCTTTTTCTCGGACTCGGAGGTGTTTGTGCACATCCTGCACTACACGCAGACCCACCTCGGCCTGGACCTTGAGACGTACAAGCACGTGATTACGCCCCTGCAGGACAATGACATGGAGTCGCACCCGGACGGTGCGTTTTTGTACCACCTGAAGCACACGTGCCGCAAGCTGATCATCGACGGCCCCAACTGCGTGATCGGGGTCCTGCCGGACAACACCATGTTCATGGCCCAGGACCGTAAGAAGCTCCGCCCAGGGGTGGTGGGCGGAAAGCCCGGTATGTATGTTTTTTCATCCGAGGTCTGCGGGCTGGATTACGTCCTGCCGGACCGCAATGCAAAAGACGATTTTGAACCCATGCACCTGGATACCGCGATCGTGAAACCGGATCGCCGCGAGGTACGTCTATGTCGACAAACGGAAAAATTGCCCCTTCCACACTGAGCGCGAAGGACCTGCCGTGGCAGATCCTCTGGGACAGGGAAAGCTGCACCCTGTGCGGCCGGTGCACCGCCGTGTGCCCGGTCGGCGCCATTGAACTCAAGGTGTTCCGCAAGCGGGGCGTAAGCGTGAATGTCGATTTCGGCAAGGGGAAGGGGGGCTCGCAGGCGCAAAGCGGTTTTACGACCTTTTACGGCATCCACCAGAAGACCGACCCGGCCCATCACTGCGTGGGGTGCGCCATGTGCACCATGGCCTGCCCCAATGACTGCATCGGCCCGGTGGCATCGGTGGAGGCGGACAAGCTCCGTTTCCAGCTGAACCAGGGGGGGCAGGCCGAGCGGCGCGGGGGGCGGCGAAACGATCCGGGCGGCATCCTGGACCGGATCAAGTTCGTGCGCATCTCCATGCTCACCGACCCGGCGCTGGACGCGGGGCGACACGAGTTCGAGCTGACCACGCTTCTGGGGCGGATTTTCCCGCCGGAGAAAAACCTGGCCCTGCTGCGGGAAAACGGATGGATCCCGCCAGTCCGCGAGATCTACCCGCTGATTATCGGCGGTATGAGCTTTGGGGCGCTTTCCCCCACCATGTGGGAAGGTTTGCAGATGGGGGTGGCGTATTTGAACGAGGAGATGGGCATGCCGGTGCGCATCTCCACCGGCGAAGGGGGGTGCCCGCCGCGGCTGCTGCGCTCGCGCTTCCTCCGCTATGTCATTTTGCAGATTGCCTCGGGGTATTTCGGCTGGGATGAAATCATTCACGCCATCCCGGAAATGAAGGCGGACCCGTGCGCCATCGAGATCAAGTACGGCCAGGGGGCCAAGCCCGGCGACGGGGGGTTGTTGATGTGGCACAAGGTCAACAAGCTGATCGCCGCCATCCGTGGCGTTCCCGAGGGGGTCAGCCTGCCGTCCCCGCCCACGCACCAGACCAAGTATTCCATCGAGGAAGCCGTGGCCAAGATGATCCAGTCCATGTACATGGCATGGGGCTTCCGGGTACCGGTGTACCCGAAAATTTCAGCCACGTCCACCGCCCTGTCGGTCTTGAACAACCTGAGCCGGAACCCGTATGCGGCCGGTCTTGCCATCGACGGGGAGGACGGCGGCACCGGCGCGGCCTACAACGTGTCCATGAACCACATGGGGCACCCCATTGCCTCGTGTTTGCGCGACTGCTACCGGAACCTGGTCTCGTTGGGGCAGCAGAACGAAATTCCCCTTTTCGCCGGCGGCGGCATCGGAAAGAACGGCAACCTTGCGGCCAATGCGGCGTCCTTGATCATGCTCGGTGCGAGCGGGGTCCAGGTGGGAAAAATCGTCATGCAGGCCGCAGCCGGGTGTTTGGGGTCCGAGACGAAGCGGTGCAATATCTGCAATATCGGAAAGTGCCCCAAGGGGATCACCTCCCAGGACCCCCGGCTGTATCGCCGGCTGGACCCGGAGGATGTGGCCCAGCGGCTGGTGGACATGTATGTGAGTTTTGACACGGAACTGCGCAAGATCGTGGCTCCGCTGGGGCGGAGCACGTCGCTCCCCATCGGCATGTCCGATGCCCTGGGGATCGACGACAGGGATGTGGCCGAGCGCCTGGCGATCCGGTATGCGGTGTAAGGGCGGAGAAAAGCTTTTTTCCTCTCGGGGTCGGGGTCGGGGTCGGGATCGGGGTCGGGGTCGGAGGTGAATCTTCGGGGGAAGTGTGTGCTTGCCTGTTACGGTGGTTTTTATCACAGAGGGCACAGAGGAGACACAGAGATTCACAGAGAACATCAAAAATATGTAAAAAATAGGGCGATAATTGGGGAAAGCAATGTCTGAGGAGCAGCAGGAATTCTATCATATATCGGGCAGGGTCGACGGGGAACGCCTGGAGTCCAGGGTTCTTGAGGAAAGGATCCAGGCGGCCGTGGCAGCGGGGCAACGTGCCATTGAGGTCGCTGCCTACGGCCAGCATGGCATCGGCGGCCGGTTGTGGGGTGCCGGAGACGAGCGCGTTTTTGTACGGGTAACCGGCCATAGCGGGCAGCGCCTCGGGGCCATGGGATTCGGCAACACGGTCATTGAAAATTTCGGCCCCGCTTCGGATGACGTGGGCTGGTTAAACGGCGGCGCGACAATCGTCGTTCACGGCAATGCAGCCAACGGGGTGGCCAATGCCATGTCCCGGGGAATCGTCTACGTGGGCGGAAACATCGGCAGCCGCGGAATGACCATGACCAAGCACAATCCCCGTTTCGATGCCCCCCAGCTCTGGGTGCTGGGGTCGGTGGGCGATTATTTCGCCGAATTCATGGCCGGCGGCATTGCGGTCGTCTGCGGCGTGGAAAGCCGGAGTCCGGAAAACATCCTTGGGCACCGGCCGTTTGTGGGCATGGTGGGGGGGACGGTTTTTTTCAACGGGCCCCACGGCGGCTACAGCAAGACCGATGCGAAAATACTGCCGGTAAGCGACGCGGACTGGCAGTGGCTTTCCGGGAACCTGGAGAAATTTCTGGGAAAAACCAACCGGATGGATGTCATGGCGCGCCTGTCCGTCCGGGAGCGCTGGCAGAAAATCACGGCCAGGAGCCCCCACGACCAGGTGGTGCGCCGCACCCGAACCATCGGGGAGTTCAGAACGTCGGTATGGGACAGGGAGCTTGGCAGCGGCGGGCTGTTGGGGGATATCACGGATATGGACATGAGCCCGGTCCCCCTGATCACAACGGACGTACTCCGCCGGTATGTGCCGGTGTGGGAAAACCGAAAATATCTTCCCCCCTGCCAGGATGCGTGTCCGGCGGGAATCCCGGTGCTGGACCGGTGGCGCCTGGTGCGCGAGGGGAAAACCGATGCGGCCATGGGCCTTGCCTTGAAATACACGCCTTTTCCTGCTACCGTGTGCGGCCATTTGTGCCCCAATCTCTGCATGGGCGCCTGTACGCGGCAGTCGGCAGGGATGCCCCCGGTCGATATTACGGTCATCGGCAAGGCCGGCGCTGCCGCAAAAGCCCCGGACCTGCCGGAGATCACCGGCGGGAAAATCGCGGTCATCGGCGGGGGGGCAGCTGGTATTTCGGCAGCATGGCAGTTGCGCCTGGCAGGGCATGCGCCGGTGGTCTTTGATATGGCGGACCGGTTGGGCGGCAAGATCAGCGCCCTTATTCCGGAAAGCCGGATCCCGGGAGACGTCCTGGAGACGGAACTGGCGCGGGTGCGCGAAGTGATCGGACACGTGCAGCTGCAAAAGAAATTGCGCGCTTCCGATGTGGCGCAGTTGACGGCTGAATACGATTATGTCGTGGTTGCGGCCGGGGCGAGAAAGCCTCGTATGATCGGGGTTCCCGGCATCGAAAAGGCCTATGGAGCAAGCGATTTTCTGGCCCGGGCGAAAAAACGCGGTGGCGCCGGCGCGGCGGATTCGGACATGGTGGCGCCGGGCGCCCGGGTGGTGGTTATCGGCGCGGGGAACGTGGGGTGCGATGTTGCGGTGGAGGCCCACCGTCTGGGCGCAGCGTCTATTGTCCTGATCGACGTGCAGAAGCCCGCCGCGTTCGGCAGGGAAAAGGCGCATGCCGAGGCCGCGGGGGCAACGTTCCGCTGGCCCTGCTTTACACGGGAAATCACCGATGAAGGGGTGGTGCTGACGGACGGCGAGGTGATCGGAGCGGACACGGTGGTGGTGTCCATCGGCGATATGCCGGAAACGGATTTTCTGCCCGACACGGTAGCCCTTGAAAACGGGTTTGTCAAAGTGGATGCGGATTTCCGAACAAGCGATCCGAAGATTTTTGCCGTGGGCGATATTGTCAAACCGGGTCTGCTGACGGATTCCATCGGTGCGGGCAGAAGGGCCGCCGCCGCAATTTCGAAGCTTTTGCGGGGAGCCGATGCGGAAGGCGGGGAAAAAGACTTTGAAATGGCGGGGAAAAAGGATATAGAGATCAGCGAGTACGCTGGTTTCAGCGAGTTTGGCTGGGAGCGCGACGGGGTGATCGATAGGGAAAGGGTTAGCCTGGAATATTTCGATCCGCGTTTCCCAGCCATCCCTGGTGATATGGCGCAATGCTCGGCAGATTGCCTTTCGTGCGGTACCTGCCGGGACTGCGGCATCTGCGAGGCGGTCTGCCCGCAGGCGGCCATATACCGGGACACATTGCCGGATGAGGGGTTTGAATACCGGGTGATGGAAGACCGCTGCATCGGCTGCGGTTTCTGCGCCGGGGCATGTCCGTGCGGGATTTGGGCGCTTGTGGAAAACGAGCCGTTGTCGTAGGCACACCCGGAGGTCAGTGGGTAGATATGGTTTTCTCTGTGAATCTCTGTGTCTCCTCTGTGCTCTCTGTGGTAAATACGCCATTGGAGAAGCCCGCCCGGTTGTCGTAAGGCCGGTCGGTGCACGGTGAGCGGTGAGCGGCGGACAATTCCCTTCCGGGGAGTCCCGGGTATTGTCCCCGTCAACTGCAGGAGAACGCGGATATCTCCAAGGCTCGCTTTGAC
>JAWOAV010000100.1:0-46379 GCA_046498365.1 Desulfosalsimonadaceae bacterium | reverse complement strand
TTTGCACCGGTTTTGGGATACGATATTGCGCCACAACTGAATGCGCTGCCGCCGGTTGAACGGCTTGAACGCCAGGCTGAAGGCAAATCGGCGCAGGACGGACTTTTCAATCCCGTCGATGTCATTGGTGATCCAGATCATCCGGTTGTTCGGCTCATCCAACAGATGGTTGAGCCATCCCTTATCCTGGGTTTCGCCGCGCGCAAACCAGGCGGAGTTGGTGTTCAATATGTTGTCCGCCTCATCGACAATGACGAGCGATCCGCCGCCGCCGTTGGTCATGCCCAGACAGGCGGCAATGGCCGTGCGCCTGTTTTTGCTTTCATTGCCCTCCCCTTTTGCGATTTCATATGCCGGCGCGTCCAGCATGTTGGCCAGCCCATGGGCAAAGCTGGTCTTGCCGGTGCCCGGGGGGCCATAGAGCAGCAGATGGGTGGGAGCGGCGGTCTTTTCCGCCAAAATACCCAGGGCGTGTTCGATTTTCACGGGCGCCACAAGATGATACGACATGGGAATGGCTTTTTTCGGGACGGACGAGAAAAACGTCGAGGCGAGATCGCGCTCCGGGGGAGCCTGAAGGGCGCAGGCGATTTCATGGTTGATCTCCATGTTGTATCTGCCCGTTTCGAGCATGCCTGTTTTTACAAGCGTACCGTTTATCACCTGATTGAGTTCGTAGTGGTTCATTGCCAGGATGTTTTTCAGGTGCTTTCTCCCGGAAAACCGGTTGCACTCCAGGTGGCGGCTGAAAAAATCCTCCGGCGGTTCATACATCGATGAAATAAAGAAAAAAATGAGCGCCTCTGCTTCATTTTCAGAAAGGGCGAATATTTTTCTCACCTTTTTGACATTCCGCTCCAGGTCAGACCGGCCCCGGTAGGCGGCGTTTTCCGCTCTTTTTTCAAGCAGGCCCAGGATGACCTGGCCCAAATCGCTGCGATGAACGAACCGGATGTGCCGGATCGCCCTGAATGCGACCCCTGCAAAGCGATCTGCATCGCATGCGGAAAAGTCTTCTGCCATTTCGTCCTTGTATCGTTCGGCAGCGAATTCGATCATTTTTTTCGACAACCGGACTTTTTCCTCCCCCAGTATCCAGCAGATGAATTCCATGGCTTCTTCGTCCAACACAAAATGCCGGCTCAAATAGCGATGCAGATACGTGGCGCATTTCCGGACAACAAACAGGTCGTTTTTATCCGGGTGCCTCTCGCCTGCAGGCATCAGGGGATGCATGACAAAGTTGTTCTGGTTGTTGTATCGCAGTCTTCCGGTCATAGATGGCCTCCTTTTTATTCTTGTTTGAAACCACCTTCGCATGGTATCGTTCCATTTGACGGAACGATAATCGATTGTTTCACAAAAAGCGTTTTATCCCGTCGCCGGCTATTTTTCCCAGACGTTCACGATCAAAGGACGATTTCCCCCGGTTGGCACCGGGTATTGCCCTGGCAACTGCAGGAGAACGCTGATATTTCCATGGCTCGCGCAAATACGCCCTGTGAAGTGCCTGAACGAAAATCGTCTTTTTTGTCAATCTCTGCGTCAGGCTCAAATTTTAATCCTCAAAATACGACGAGTATTCCTGCGGTTAAAATTTTCGCCTTCCTTGACCTTGCCAAAAAATCCTGATTTTCGTTCGGGCACTAAAAAACGGCAAAGCCAAAGGGCGTCTGTCCGCGCTTCGCCAGGAACTATCAGCAACCCCCTGCAATTGTTGCTGCGGGCAACACCCGGCACCACCCGTTTGAAATTGATCATTTTATATGGCCGAAGATCAGGGGAACGACTTTATAATCGCCGTCTTTTTACGGAATACGAATGATGCATCCTTGGTGATTTTACAAAAAAATCTATTTTCAGATGGTAGCGTAAAAAGTTCAAGATCAAGGTTTGCTCGATTTCGAATAATCCTGAACATTTAACCGTACGTGTATGTCTACAAGACGTAAGCCGCAAATTCTGAGGAATCGCGCATAACGCAGATATTAGACCTTTTAATCACGCCATCATAATAGACCAATTTCATTTTACATGGGGGCGGGGGTGCCGCCTGAAGGCAACATTGGGAGGGCTTGGTGATCGCTCTTGGCGCAGTGGAGCAAAACATCCTGTATTGTTTGAGTCCCGCCACCGGCGGGACGAGTTTACAGGATGTTGCGGAACAAGCCGTAGAGCGATCCCAAGGCCTCACAGTTGCCGCAGGCGGCACCCCCGCCCCCCTGTAAAATGAAATTGAACCTTTTTATAACCAGTCGATAATATTGGACCTTTCAAATAACCCGGGGAAACCATGCCGAAAAAAATCAATTCCGACAGCAAATACGGCCAGAAAATCATCACCCTTTTTGCGAAGCTCATGTTTTCCAAGGAAAAACACTCCCTGGTGGATCTTGCCCGGACGCTGGAATGCTCCAAGCAGTCTGTCATGCGGATGATCGATGACATTACGATGTTCTACGGGGTCCAGTTGACGGAGTCCTACGAGGGGAAGCGGAAGTATTACCAGATCGCGCAGAAGCCGGGTGCCGTGCCCCTGGTGAGCATGTCCGAATCGGAGTTCCATGTGCTCCAGATGTGCCGGGCTTTTACGGAGCACTTACTCGGCCGCCAGCTCTTCGGGGAGGCCGCCCAGGCCCTGATGAAAAGCCAGGCGCTGCTGCCGGATGACAATGCCGTATCCGGCAAGCACTTTGCATCGCTTATTCCCGGAAATATCGACTACACGCCGCATCACCGGAACATCCGGACGCTCATCCGGGCGATGGATGAAAAAAAGGTGTGCCGCATCGCCTATTTGTCCCTCATGTCGAAAAGCGCGAAAACCTTTTACATCAAGCCGCTCAAGATTTTCTCCCACAAGGACACCGTATACCTGCATGCCCGCATGGCGAAAGCTCCGGGCAAACCCTACAAAGCGCCGAAATATGACCCGCTGCTTGCCATTCACCGGATTAAGGAGCTGGAAATCACGGACAGAGCATACACGTTTCCGGAAAACTACGATTTTGAAAAGACCTTCAACCAGAATTTCGGGGTGATCAAGGAAAAGGCCTTTGACGCAGTGGTTGAATTTCAGGGTTACGCGGCAAAATACGTGTCGGAGCGCACCTGGAGCCCCGGCCAGGAAATCACCCAACTGTCCGGCGGAAAAATCAGGCTCACCTTTACCACGTCCTCGCGGCCGGAGCTGGTCTCCTGGATTTTATCCTTTGGTGCGGAGGCGAAGGTCCTTGCGCCGGACTGGCTGGTGGGGGAAGTTTCTTCGGTGATCCGCGAAATGGCGGGAAAGTATCCGGTAAGGGGTTGAACGGCTACTTTGCGAGGTCCAAAAACCGGGGTACCGATACAATTGGTATTTTCCCAAAAGATTGCAGTTGAAGCAGGTGCCGATCGCCGGAAACAATAAAATCAACCCCGGCAGCCCGGGCGCAATACAGGAACAAGTCATCAGACGGGTCTTTGGAAATTATGACGGGCCGGGAAGCCGGCAGATCAACCACCTCAAAGTGGGGAAGTATTTCGCGGTACACGAGGTATTCGATTTCATCCGTTTGCAATTGAAACTTCGGATAAGAAAGAACCTGGATATATTCCGCCAGTATTTCCCTCGAAATATAAGGGGTAACAACGGAATCCCGCCAGAGCGGAACAAGCCTGCCTGGAACCCCGCCGAAAAGCAGCGCGGAAATCACTACGTTTGTGTCAATCACCACCCCAGTCATTTGTCACGGGCCCATTTTATCGCCTCGCTGACGCTGTCCGCGTTGAGATTCAGCCGCTTCATTTTCGCCCTTATGTTTTCAAGGTCGATCTCGGACGTTTTCACCGGTTTCATGCGAATTACCCCGTCAATTAACTCCATCTCCATGTATTGTACACCGGGGAGTTGATCCATGATTTTTTTCGGGATGGTCACCTGATTTTTGGATGTAATTTTAGCCAGCATAATCTGATTTCCTTTTTTCCTTTTTTTAAGAATATCTTATACCCTTACAAGTGTCAAGTGGCAATAAATGGCACCCTTGCCGTTTTTAAAAAATGGTGCAATATTTACACGGTATCAAGAAAAAACCGTTTCCACGGCGCAGCAATTGAATGCGCCGGATTCCGGCATACCGGAACTGCCATGAATAAAAGGAGTCCGCCAAATGAAAAAACTGATTTTATCCATTGCCATGCTGCTCCTGGCGGCCGGCTGCGTGCGCGTCCCCCAAGGTGTTGAGCCGGTTACCGGTTTCGAAGTCGAACGCTACCTGGGAACCTGGTATGAAATCGTCCGGCTGGACCACTCCTTTGAAAGGGGGCTCCAGGAGGTGAGCGCCACATACACCCTTATGGATGACGGCAGGATAGAGGTCGTCAACAGGGGGTACAATCCCGAAAAGGAAGAATGGAAAGAAGCGATCGGCAAGGCATACTTTGTGGATGATCCGGGCACCGGCCGGCTCAAGGTTTCCTTCTGGGGACCGTTTTACGGCGCATACAACATCATTGCGCTGGACAAGAAGGACTATTCCTATGCCATGGTATGCGGCCCGACCCGGTCCTATTTCTGGATACTGGCAAGAAAGCCGGTCATGCCCGAACCCCTGAAGGCCGAACTGATCACGAAGGCGGGCAAACTGGGGTTTGAAACCGATGAATTGATTCATGTGACGCATTCGTTGACGACATCGCGATTTAAAAGGGAACGTTTTTCCCCTGCTTCAAAATGATCGGTCCGGCCGAAAGCTGCAAATGACTTTACCAACCCCCCGATTTTTGGTATACATTCTTAGCACCATATCAAAACTGTCTTTCGGTCCGATCTCTATGTTGCCGTCTCACTCCCAATTGCCTGGCCATGAGCGGAAACCAGTGCCTTACGTCATCCCTGTATTTCCGGAACGGACCTTTCAGGATGCAATCAATGATGATTTAAAAGCATAAAGAGAAATTCTTCCTGGTATGGTAAAACACTTTTGCCCGATAACCGGCCTTGAATTATACACCCGCCCTGAATGGCAGCGCCACAAAATCGGCAGCGATTATACGGTCGATTTCTGGGTGATCGGGGATTCCATCATCTACACCCGGCCGGCCGGCAATGTAAATCTCAAAACAATCAAATCCTCCCTGCTCATCGATGAAGCTGTTGCCTCCCATGTTGCCGGCGGGACCGGCCGATACGTCCAGATCGAAGACTATTCCCAACTCCACAGCGTGAGCTTTGACGCCAGAAAGCATTTTGCCGACTACTATGCCAACAATAGGCGGGTGGAAGCGGTGTTTTTATGCAACCTCTCGCCGCTCATGAATCTTGCAATAAAAATCGGAAAACGATTTGCTTTTCCCGGTCTTACGATTTTTACCGGCGGATATTATCGCCATGCTGTTGAAAAAGCACTTGAGATCTGTGAGGCCAGGGGTCTTCCCAAGGGGACGTTTGTATTCAATCAACCGCTCAAATACCGGGAAGAAAGCAAAACCCTCTCTCCGGTGGCGCTCCTCACAAACCCCCAATGGGAGATCAAAACCCATGATTTTACCTGTCAAAACGTTGTTATCGATCAAAAGATCCTGTTTTCCATGCCCGAAGGCCATCTTAACGCCAGACACATACCGCTGATCCATAACGTCCATACTTCTGTTATGCAGCAGGCGGATTTTGACTATATTGTGGAAGATGCATCGAAAATGTCCGGATTCACCCGCAAAAGCCTCCAGTTGCTTGTAAAATACGTGCTGAGCCTGCACCGTGAAAACCCTTTTCGGATGTATGTGATCTCCGGCGCCAATGCGCTGATCGCAACCGCCGCTAAAATGACCCACCCTTTTACGCCCTTTGCCATCCGGACAGCCGGGGACATCAACACCGCATTTGAAATGATCCGGCAGGACCAGAAAAATCAGCATACCGCGCCAAAAACGCAGGAGGAGCACCCGGACAGCCAGATTCAGCGATATATAGACGACCTTCTTTTATTTATCGGCAGCATCAACTGGGAAAAGGAGGGGATTGAATCGGAAGCCGGCGAATTTGACCCGGACCACCCGTTTGCCAGCATTTTCAATTCCATTGCGATAATCAAGGAGGAACTGGACGATTTGACCGCCCGGCGGCGGGAAAACGAACTGACCATCCGTGAAAACGAGGAAAAATACAGCAAACTCTTCCTTTATTCAAACGACGCCATTTTCATCAATGACCTGGACGGCCGGATTCTGGATGTAAACAACAAGGCGGTTGAAATTTCGGGGTATTCAAAATCGGAACTGCTCGCTTTGAACATCCATGATCTCCAGGCCCGAAAGTCCCTTGAAAGCAGTCATACCGCGCTTGAGGCGATGAAAGAAGACGGATTTGTCAATTTTGAAATCGAATGTATGAAAAAAAACGGGGAACGGTTTTCAGCCGAAGTTTCCTCCAATATTTTTGAGATAAAAGGCCAAAAGATCGTCCAGATGCTGATGCGGGATATCACACAGAGAAAGGAAGCAGAAGCGGTTTTACGCAACTACCGGACGCTGGTTGAAACCATGAATGACGGCATGGCCATCGTTGATCCACAGCTCCATATCCGCTATGCCAACAAGGCCCTGTGCAAAATGACGGGATACCACGCGGATGAAATCATCGGCCGGCCGGCAATCGATTTTCTGGATGAAAAAAACCAGCAGCGGCTGGAGGCCGAAATTTCCGAATGGCCGCAGGACGACACGCATATCTTCGAAATCGACCTGACGGGCAAGGACAACCAAAGCATCTCCGCCATTGTATCCCCCACGTCAATTTACAATGATGAGGGGGAGTTTACCGGCTTCATGGGGATTGTAACGGACATCAGCGACCTGAACAAAGCCCGTTGGGAAAAGGACCATCTCCAGGCGCAGCTTTTTCATTCCCAGAAAATGGAAGCTATAGGGGCCCTGGCCGGGGGCGTGGCCCATGATTTCAACAACTACCTGACCATCATCCTGGGCTGTGCAGACCTGATGCAGGTGAAAAAAGACGACCGAATCAAACAGGAAAAATATATCCAGGAAATCAAAAACGCCGCCGAGCATTCGGCGGCCCTGACACGGCAGCTATTGGCCTTCAGCCGGCGGCAGATACTGGAAAAAACGACCATTAATATCAACCAGGTGATCGCGAACATGGGAAAAATGCTCCGGCGGTTGATCGGTGAAAATATCGAACTCCAAACGACCCTTGCCCCGGAGTTGCGCCAGGTCCATGCCGATCCCGGCCAGATCGAACAGATTATTTTAAACCTCGCCGTCAATGCCCGGGACGCCATGCCCGACGGGGGCCGCCTGCGGATCATAACAGAAAATACCGTGATTGACGAATTCTACAGGCGACGGTTTCCATATGCCCAAGCCGGCGACTTTGTCTGCATGACGTTTGAAGACAACGGCTGCGGGATGAAGCCGGACGTGGTGGAAAATATTTTTGAACCTTTTTTTTCCACCAAGGTGGCCGGGCAGGGAACAGGACTCGGACTGGCCGTCGTGTACGGGGTCGTCAAGCAACATGACGGCTGGATTGACGTCTACAGCGAGCCATCCCATGGAAGCCGTTTTACAATATATCTTCCCGTGCAAACCAGCCTTGCCGGCCGGGCCGGGGAAAAGAAGGCGGCCAGCCATAAAGCCGCCCCAAGCGAATATCAAGGCAGCGGGGAGTGGATTCTTGTCGTTGAAGACCAGAAGGAAGTGCGCGAAATGATCATTTCGGTGCTTGAAATGAACGGATATCAAGTCGCGTCGGCCGACTCCATTGCAGCCGCCAGGAAATTGAACGCAGAAAAAAAAGAGGGGTTTTCGTTATTATTCAGCGATGTCATCCTGTCGGACGGGAACGGCATCGATCTGGCGATAGCGATAACCGCTGATCATCCGGATACAAAGGTGCTGTTAAGCAGCGGCTACACAGAAGAAAAGTCCCGCATCGACATCATCGAGAAAAACCGCTTCCATTTCCTCCAGAAGCCCTATCCCATAGCGGCAATGCTGGAAAAAGTCAGCGAAGCACTTAACCACCAATGAATCGAATGGCAGTCATGAATGACACAGACCTGGCGCCCATGACCGAAATCCCGAAAACATCCGCAGAACGCATGAGAGACGTTATTCTCCAGACCCCTTCAAGAATGTGAGGACAACATGCAATCCATTTCCGGGCTCATTGCGCCTTATCGAACGGTTCGAACCCGGCTGCAGGATTTTCCAGGGAAAAAGGTGCTGGTGCTTGAAGGCGGGGGGATGCGCGGCATATTCCTGGTCGGCGTTCTGCAGGCATTCACGGACCGGGGATATTTTCCGTGGCACACCATTATCGGTACCTCCGCGGGTGCGCTCGTGGGAACGGTCTACGCAGCCCGGCAGGTTCACCTTGCCCGGGATATATTTTTTTCGGACCTGCTCTCGGGCGAGTTTATCTGTCTGACCAACATATTCCGACGGGAAAAGCATATCCTCAACCTGGACTGGATGGTGGACAATTTCATCGCGCAGGAAGGGGGCCTGGATTTTCGGCGGCTGCGCACCACGGCGTGCCCCGTAATCATTGTCACCACGAGTTTTTACCAGCATGCGCCGCTTCGCCCCATGTACCTGGATACCCGCTGCGATGATGTTCTTCTGGCATTGAAGGCCTCGGCCGCCATCCCGTTTTTGTACCGCAATTTTGTCCCTTACAAAGACGAGATGCTCATGGACGGCAGCGTATGCGACCCGCTGCCGTACAAAAAGGCCCTGGACATGGGATTTGCGGAAAAAGACATACTGGTGGTGACCACCCGCCCCCGGGGCTACCGGAAAGAGCGCGAGTCGTTCTGGGCTAAGAAACTCTATGAAGCCCACTACAAGGAGGAGCAGTACCAGTACCTGATTTCCGCCCTCAACGACCATTACGGCAAATACAACCAGCTGCTCGACGAACTGGAGCAGGACCACCCCGGTATCGAAGTAATTTATCCGCCCGCTGATTTCAAGGTCAACCGGCTCACGCGCAGTGAAGATAAAATCCTTTCAGGCTTTTCCCAGGGGGTCAGGGCCGCCCGCAGCTACCTGTACGGCCTTCGGGACCAGGCGCCGCCGCATGAGGACTGAGGTGCCCGAAGACCTGCTGTCTGCCGGCCGCTGTGCCTTTTCCTCTACAAACAAGATAGGGGGATCCGGGGGACGCGAAGTCAGTTTCTATACCAATTGGACTTGACAAGCGGAGATACGGATACCAATTTATTATTATTCTTTGCAATTATGACGGCTTTTTTTAGAGTTCATCAACGATGGAACGAAAAATCGATCATTACACATTCGGCAGGATGACTATAGACGGCAGAGAGTACGCTTCCGATATCATCATCCATGCGGACGGGCGGATCCAGGACAGCTGGTGGCGCAAAAATGGGCACGATCTCGTCCCGGAGGATATCCAGAGTGTGCTGGATGATGCCCCCCGCAGGCTGATCATCGGCACAGGGGCCAATGGGAACATGTCGGTGTCTTCCGGGGTCAGGGATCAATGCCGGAAGCGCGGCATCAAGGTCGAGGCGCTCCCTACGGCGTCCGCCGTGGAGCGGTATAATGAAGCCGCGAAAAACGGCGAAACGTTCGCCGCGTGCTTCCACCTGACCTGCTGAAAAAAAACAAACCGGGCGCTTCGTCAGAAACCCCGGAACAAAAGCAGCACCGGGCAACCCTTGAGAGGCATTTTGTAACCATCCCATGGAATCCCGCGAATCCGATCAGCACGTCATTGACCGGCTGAAAAATTGCTACCCGTTCCGCCGCCACCTCACTGCAACGGGCGAGGAGTTTGCAGGGGGGATTCGCGACCCTGTTTCCCCTTCGGTTGCCGCCCCCGTGGACGAAAAAGAGCCGGTCTTTTTATCGATTGAGGAGGCGATTACGGCCCTGCGAATCGATTTTGGCCAGTACGCCCCGCAGACCCCCCTTTTCATGGATCTCTGCCCCCTGGTGCTTGGCCCGAACGTCAGGATCGTAAACGATTCGCGTGCCAACGGACTGTGGATCGCAACCCCCGGCCGCGGCCACGTCAACCGGATGCGCCGGATCTCCCCCCGGGATCTGGGGCACCTGCTGGTCGACACCCTTTCAAAGTCCGCTCCTCCCGCCACACTGATGGCTGAAATCTGCCGTCGCACCTTTTTGGTCCATGCAATGCCTTCCGGCAATGGCAGCGGGGAGAAACCCGGCGTCTGGGTGCATATGGACATGGACGGATTCGAGTGCAGGCAGTGCGGCCGGTGTTGCCGGGAGCTCGATTACCGCCATGAGATCCTCCCGTCGGATTACGACCGCTGGATGGCGATGGGAAGAGACGACATCGTGGAGCGGGTGGCCGCCGTGATCCACGGCGGCCGAATCGTTGCCTGTTCCGTGTGGGTGGAGCCGGGCACAAGGCGCTTTTCAGAAGTCTGCCCCTGGCTGGCCCCGGCAGACCCGAAAAAGAAATCCGGTCGCTGGCGCTGCCGCATCCATGACTGCAAGCCGGACATCTGCAAACAGTACCCCGGCACCCGGAAACATGCCCGGATGACCGGGTGCATCGGGTTTGACCACCGATAATACGCCCTATCCCCGCCTGACAACACCCAGGGAAGTTCTTCCGGATATTTTCCACATGATTCCTGACATTCTCCCTTGCATTTTGTATAAATCATGTTATGGTGAAAGCAATCAATAATGGCCTGGGCTTAATTGACGGGCCGGTTTCGCTGAGGAAAAATCCGTTTTTTACAGTGGTAGCCTCCAGTTAGAAACCGTGAGAACTTTGTATGAAAGGAGGATCAGCCCAATGGAAAACGGAACAGTAAAATGGTTCAACGACAGCAAGGGTTTTGGTTTTATCGAGAGAGAAGACGGCCCCGATGTATTCGTTCATTTCTCCGCGATCAATTCAAGCGGTTTTAAATCGTTGAGTGAAGGCGACAAAGTGAGCTTTGAAGTTGAGCAGGGAGAAAAAGGCCCGGCTGCAACCAATGTAACGGTGCTGTAAACGTCTCAACCTTCTGAAAAAGGGCGCTTCCCGAAAAGGGAGCGCCCTTTTTCTGTTTGGACCCCGTATCGGTGGACTACGGGAAAAACGTTGCCACTGATCTGGCCTGAACCGATACCATTGAACCAATACCTTCCTGGAAGAGGGATTGTAATCCTTTGATGGAAAAAACTTTCGGAAAGCAGCGGCTTTTATTCAAGGTGGTTCATAGGCAATTTCATGCGCTTCAAAAAGGGCATCCTGCATTTTTATTGCATGGGGTACTATCTTCTGATAATTTCAATTAGGCGTTCCTTGTAAACACCAAAACCTGATGACTTCGTAAAAACCTGATTCGCTAACGGAAAGGGAAAGGGTGTCGAACAACTACGATTCTCTTTCAAACCGGAACAAGGGCCTATTCCTTTTCTCAGGAGAAAGCATGCCAGATTCAAAGGATGACAAAGACAAGCTTTACTCCCGATACAAGGCGCCCGGGAGCCCCGACCCGGCGCAGATCCGCAAAAAGGCCGAGCAAAAAGCCCCTGCCGAAGCGCCGCCCCCCCTGGAATCCATGTCACTGGAAGAAATCCGGGAGATGTTTCACGAAATGAAGGTAAAACTGCTTGATGCCGAGTTGCAAAACGAGCATTTGCGAAACCGGCTTGCAGCATATGATGAACAGGCCGAGGAAGATCTTTTAAAAACGACGCAACGTTTTGATTTCGCATTGCAGGCAACCAACACGGGATTGTGGGACTGGCGGGTACAGACCGGGGAGGTGGTTTTTACCGAACAATGGGCAACCATTGCCGGTTATACCCTTGATGAACTCAAACCGTTGAGCATACAGACATGGGTGGATCTATGCCATCCGGACGACCTGCGAAATTCCGATGCGCTGCTGGAAAAACACTTTGCAGATAAAACCGGAATTTACCAGTGTGAAGCACGGATGAAACACAAAGACGGCTCCTGGATATGGGTCATGGACCGGGGAAAAGTCATCGAATGGGATGAATACGGAAATCCGCTGCGTATGATCGGCACGCATACCGACGTTACCGAACGCAAGCGCACGGAAAAGGAGACTCTGAAGCTCGAAAGCCAGAACCGGCAACTGCAAAAAGCCGAAAGCCTGGGGCGCATGGCCGGGGCCATTGCCCATCATTTTAACAACCAGCTCCAGGCGGTGATGGGGAACCTCGAAATGGCCATCGACGATCTGCCGAAAGGCTCGGACATACTACCCTTCCTGATCGAAGCGATGAGCGCTTCCTACCAGGCAATGGAAGTCAGCGGGCTGATGCTGACCTATCTTGGACACACGCACGGCAGGTATGAACCCATAAACCTGCATGAAACCTGCCGCCAAAGCCTCTCCCTGCTCCAGGCCTCGGCCCCGGAAGGCATGCCCATTGAGGCCGATTTCCCATCTTCCGGGCTGGTCGTCCTTGCCAACGCCAACCAGATACAGCAGGTTCTCACCAACCTGGTCAACAATGCCTGGGAGGCGAGCACTATTGAAAAAGGGGCTGTCAAGCTGGCCATAAAGACCGTTTCCCGGGCGGAGATTTCTGCCTTGCGGCGCTTTCCGCCCGACTGGCAGCCCAAGAGCATTCCCTATGCCTGCCTGGAAGTGGCGGATAAAGGCTGCGGAATACCGGAAAAGGATATTGAAAAAATCTTCGATCCTTTTTTTACCACAAAGGCCACTGGACGGGGCCTGGGATTGCCCGTGGCGATGGGGATTGTAAAAGCGCACGGCGGCGGATTCACGGTGCATAGTAAACCGGGCCGTGGAAGCACCTTTCGGGTTTTTTTGCCGGTCTCGACGGAAGAAATCCCTCGCCGGGACGCCGTGCCGGAAACACAAAAGACCGGGGGCGAAGAAAAAGACCCCGAAACGGAAACCGGCGCCACAGTGCTGGTGGTGGAGGACGAGGAGCAGGTCCGCAAACTGGCAGCTAACTTGCTCATCCACCTGGGATATACGGTGATTGAGGCAAAAGACGGCCTTGAAGCCGTAGACGTTTTCAGAACGCACCGGGACGAACTCCGGTGCGTTCTTTGTGATTTGACGATGCCTCGCATGGACGGTTGGAATACCCTGGTTGCCCTGCGCGAACTCTCCCCGGATATCCCGGTAATTCTGTCCAGCGGATACAACGAGGCCCAGGTGATGGCAGACCAGCATCGGGAACGTCCAGACGCTTTCCTGGGCAAGCCTTACCAGCGCAAGGACCTTGAAGATACAATTGCGCGCGTTTTGAAGGCAAAAAAAGCGCGGAGCGATTAAACGGGCTCAGAAGGCCCGGTCGGAAAGGAGGCCGCATATATGCTTGCCTTTGAAATATTGGACAATACCATCAGGGAATGGCTGCTGGCGGCAGCGGTCATATTTGTGCTGACCGGCATATTGATTTTGATCCGCAATTTTACAGCGCGGCGCATATCCCGTACCAGCGACGAAAAGCAGCATCGCCTGGTGAAACTCATCCGGGAAATTGTCGGACGGACAAAACCGATATTGCTGCTGCTGCTGTCCGTTTACGCCGCTTCGGTTGTCCTGACAATTCCGCCCGGGGCTGCGGCCATTCTCCGAATAATCGCTTTTGCTGCCGTATTTGTACAAATCGGGCTCTGGGGCAATTATTTCATTGCCAACGGGATTCACCGGTATTACAGCCGCACCCCTGAAGAAAAGCCCCCCGGATCCGCTATGTACATGATAAGCTTGGCGGGGCGAACCATTCTCTGGTCTTTTATCTTTCTGGTTATCCTGGAGAATATCGGGGTAAATGTAACCACGCTGATCGCAAGCCTGGGCGTGGGCGGCATTGCCATCGCCCTGGCCACCCAGAGCATCTTAAGCGACCTTTTCGCATCCTTATCCATCTTGCTGGATCGACCTTTTGAAGTGGGGCATTTTATTATCGTGGGGGATCACCTCGGCTCGGTTGAAAAAATCGGGCTCAAGACCACCCGCATTCGGAGTTTAAGCGGGGAATTGATCATCTTCGGCAACAATGACTTGCTGCAGAGCCGAATTCGCAATTTTACGCATTTTCAGGAACGGCGGGTCGTTTTTAAATTCGGCGTCCTGTACGGCACCCCGGCTGAAAAGTTGAAAAAAATTCCCGGCATGGTGCGTGAGATTATTGAAAAAACGGACAATACGAGGTTCGACCGCGCCCATTTCATGGCCTTCGGCGATTATTCCCTTCTCTTCGAAATCGTTTACTACGTGCTCAGTCCGGATTATACTGAATACATGAACATCCAGGAAAAGATCAATTTTGCGATTCTTGAAAGGTTTGAAGAAGAAGGCATTCAATTTGCCTTCCCGACCCGGACCGTCCACATTGCCGGCCAGCCGGGAGAAAACATTTCTGCGACGCCTTATTGCTCATCACCCCAACCGTAAAGGCATCCTCCTGTAATGGCCTTACTGACCCACACGCATCAGCCCGGCCGGCACTGCGCAAGCTCCGGGATACGGGACCTTGCCGAGTACCACGGCCTTGTCCTTGACGAACCCATGTGTTTCGGCATCGGCGCCGGACTGGGCCTGTGGTACCTGAAAGACGGAAACATTCCGGCCTCCCGGATGGTCCATGTGCGCTCTCTTGACATGGAGGCCCGGTTCTTTCATCACATCAACGTACCGTTCGCGTGGGAAAGATTTGACGATCCCCAGGAAAGTGAAGTCCGCCTGCGGGCGCATCTGGAAAAAGGCCGGCCGGCCATTATTCAGACCGACATTTTTTATCTGCCCTATTACAACTCCGGCACGCACTTTCCCGGTCACCTGATCACCGTGTGGGGCTGCGATGAAACCCGGCGCATCTTTTATGTCACCGACACGGAACGGGAAGGCCTGCTGGAGGTGCCGTTTACCGATCTTGGCAAAGCCCGGTTTTCCAGCGGCGGCCTGTTCGATCTGCAGGGGAACCTGTTCGCCCCGGCGTCTCTGCCCCCCCTTGATGATCTGCGGGAAATTATCGTAACGGCCGTCAGGCACAACAGCGCTGTGCTGAGCGACCGCAACAGCCCTTTTCAGGGACTGGCCGCACTCGATACCTGGCGGCAGGAACTGGATCAGTGGGAAACGTTTGATGACTGGCAATGGACCGCCCGACTGGCGTACCAGGTGATTGAAAAGCGGGGGACCGGCGGCGGGGGATTCCGGTTGATGTATGAAGCGTTTCTGGTGGCGGCCGCCGCCCAGGTTCCTGGGATATCGTCTTTGGGCCTGCCGGAAAAAATGAAGGCCGCGGCCGCGGCCTGGAAGGCGCTGGCGGACGCCCTGAAAGAAGCCTCGGAACGCCCGGTGCCCGATTTCACCCTTGTTGCTGACCGCCTTGAACAGGTCTGGGAGACGGAAAACGACTATCACCGGGCAGCGGCCAATCTGGCTTGATCCTCCCGGCCGCTGCCCGACGGCCGATGCTACTGGCTGCCGAAAATCGCCTCGGGCTTCTGGGTCCTGCCCGTGGCATTGGGGAAATCCGGCGCCTTGTAGGCTTTTTCGCCTGTTTCAATCAGCTCCCGGCCTTCTTTCATAAACTCGTTGTACCGAAGCTTGACCTCGTAGAAGCCGTGCCACCAGGTGTAGTCCGGGGCCATCATGGCAGCGCCCATGCGTGCCCGCCGGCCTTCATGATGCCACAGCTCGTAAAACTCCACTTCCAGTTTTTCGTCAAACATCTTTTCTTCATCCACCAGCCCCTTTTCATACAGCTCATCCATGAGCTTTCTGGCCGGCTTGAAATATACGTCGTTATATTCCTTCACCACCTGGTCAAAGGTGGCGTAATGGTCGTCCACCCAGTTGTTCCCGTGGCACTGCAGGCAGATTTCCTTCATTTTTTCGCGTTCCACTTCCCAGTTGGTTTTGGCCGGAAATGCGGCAAATTCTGACGGGCGAACCGTCAGCGGCGCCTGGATTTCCCAGGAGAGCCGCTCGGTGACATCATGGGTGGTGCGGGTGGCGCCGGCGCCGGACATGTGACAGGATGCGCATGTCGGTGCCCGGTAGTCCACCCCCGGTGACCAGGTGCCCGCGGCGGCATCCCAGTTGTATTCGTCCCCGAAGCTGTCGTAAATGGCGCCGTGCTTGGACTCGGTGTAGATTTCGATCTGGGGATGATCCGGACCCAGGTGGCACTGGCCGCACGCCTGTGGTTTTCTGGCTTCCATCACGGCAAACCGGTGTCGGGTGTGGCAGGAGCTGCAGCTGCCCTTGCTGCCGTCTAAATTCATGCGCCCCACCCCGACATTGGGCCAGGTTTCCGGGGTAAGGTTGCCGTCTTCATCGCTTTCCAGCACCGTGCCGTGGCAGTAATAGCACCCGGAAGCCCGTTCAAAGTCGCTGTTCATGCCCTTGTTCAGCCACGGATCGATCTTCCAGATAATTTCCAGGGTATTGGCATGCTTGCTGCCTTTATACTGCTCCGCCTCGTCCGGGTGGCACCGGGAGCAGTCCTTGGGCGTGACCACCCCGGCAACCGGCACCCGGTATTCTTTTCTGCCCCACTGGGTATCGGATTTTTCATACTGCTTGAAATGTTCCTGGTTGACATCCGGGTCGGTTTCATCGGCCTGATGACAGTCAATACAGGTGATGTTGGCGTTGGCGTGCCGACTGTTGGCCCAGTCTCCGAATATGCCCGGATGCTCATCCTTGTGGCACTGGATGCAGGCCACCCCCGCCTCCGGGATGGAGCGTTCGATCCGGAATTCCTTTTGCTTTGCCATGTCCTGCTCCGATTGGGAAGACACGGCATTCGGCAAAACCAACAAACATAGCATTACGGTGATCAGTGCGCCGAGCAATTGTCTGTTCATACCCGCCCCTCCGTGAACAAAAAGGGTGATGATTTATCTACCTTCATTTGTTTCAATTTATCTCATACTGTTTATACCGGTACACCTCGGTTGCATTGTGCACCAGGTCCCGATGGCAGTCCACGCATCGTTTTTCCCGGCCGGGGAGTGCATGGATCACCGAACGGTGCGCCAGCATGGCCCCCCGCTTGTCCGGGATGTATAAAATATTCCGGTGGCATTTCTGACATTGGTTATTGTCAAAGGAATCATAGGCTTTTTGCCGGTTTTTTTCCCGGTCGTATTCATCCATGGTAAAATGAACCACGATATCCTTGATCCCGTGGAGCGTCTTTTTGTAGAAAAAATCGACGGTATCATGGGGCGCCGGAAGATGGCAGTCCATGCAGTCCGCAACAAACCCCTGGGCGTTGTTGACATGGGTGGAGGTCTTCCAGGTGTTGTAGGCGTATTCAATCTCATGGCAGGACGCGCAGAACCCGGGGGTGGATGTGCGCACCATGGTGTAGTAGGTTATGGAAAAAATCGGAAAGCCGATGATAACGCCAACGGCCAGGAGCAGAAACGTTTTCAGGTAAGGTCTTTTTCTCTTCATAGGCCTCCTGTGAATAAAAACAGGTGCGGGCTTTGAAGTCAACAGCCTGAAAAATGAGTTAAAAAAGAATTCTGACAAAAATGATATTCATAATTCAAACCAATGTCAATTTCATTTTCAAAACCGTTGCTATCTGAAACAGCCGGCCTTACTACTGCTACCTTCTCAGTTTACTGGTTGTTCCATGAGAGCCTATAATTCGCATACGCAGCCCCTGCGCCCCTCCTTGACACAACGAAAACCATTCTCAACATTGTCTTTCGGTGCTGTCCCTGACCGGCAGCACATGAATACGGCACATTTGGTCCTGGACCATTACCGCCCCCTGATCCAAGTCCGCGATCCAGGCTCTTCTTATTGTTTGCATGTCCGCGCTCCAAAGCCATGTGACGTGCTTCAATTGCGCCAAAGACGGCCGGCAGAATCCTTCCAGACTGTGCCGGGGGCTCATCAGACTGACCAGTTCATCGATGGTGGGAAGACGCCACACGGCCAGTTGGTTCTGCCGGGCATACCACCTGTTCAAGTCCCTGACATACGCCATGGCCTGCGCCAGGTCAAGCGGCGCGTCAGAGACACTTTGCGCCCAAACCAGGTTGCTGGCGCGATCCAGCGTGCCGTCCTTTGTTTCTTCAAAGGCATTTTCAACATGGACCACCGGCTGCATAAGCGCGTTTACCATGGTGAACCCCGCCGGCCTTTTTCTGCCGGTGTGCAGCGGTTTTTTGCGCAGCATAACCGGACAAGCAGCAGCCTTTTCCGCGGCGGATTTTTCGGTTTCCGGCAGGCGGCAGACCTGGTCGCGTCTTTTTTCCCATTGGCTGCCCAATGCCGCTATGGCTTTTTTCATGGAAAAAGTGTCGGGAAATCGTTTGTTCGGATCCTCCGCAAGGGCGGTTTCTAAAAATTGCGGCCACTCCGGGCCTAGAAGCGAGTAACGGTCCGTATACTCCTGCCGGATGTCCGGCAGTATGCCGGTTACCATCCTGTAGAGGACCACGCCCACGGAATAGATGTCTGCACGTGGGTCGGCAGCTTCCGGAGCTTCCTCCTGTTCCGGGGCGGCATAATAAGGGGACCCGACGACCATTGCCCTGGGATGCTTCTGCACGCTGCCTTCGTGGCGCGAAAGGCCCAAATCGATAATCTTGACATCCCCCTGCCGGGTTAGCATGAGGTTGCCCGGCTTGATATCCCTGTGCACGACGCCCGCTTGGTGAAGCGCGCCCAACCCGTCGAGTGTCTGCGACGCCAGCCGCAATGCCATAAGGGGAGACAACGGCCTGGAGGGCCTTTCTGCGAACTCGGATTCCCCGATAAGCATCCCCAAGGTAAAACATAGGTACTCCTGGACAAAAAAGGTATGGCCCGCATCCTCTCCAATATCATGAACTGCCGCAATGCGCGGGTGACGCAATTCATTCATAATCCGAGCTTCTTCAGCAAAACGCTTTTTGATCTCCGCAAGTCCCAAAAAACGAAGCAGCATTTCCGAAGGCCTGAGCAGTTTCAATGCCAGGAGTGTTTTCCGCTCAAGATGCATTACCTTGAACACCCTCGCCATGCCGCCATGCCCCAGCAATTCAAGAAGCCTGTACTTTCCTATGTTACGCATCCATCCCACCTGTGCCGCAAAATCAAATGAACAGGATATTTACCGTTTGCTGTACCTGTATTGCCATAATATATCATTGCCGTTTGATTCGTGCTGAAAAAAATCCGCCTTCCCGCCATACCGAGGCAATATGAACGGAATGGGTTGCAAAAAAAGTAACGCCTTGGTATGATAAGAAAAAACCTTGATCCAAGGAATACAAAGGCTTTTCGAAAAAACGCGGCAAAGATTGTCTCATAGGAACCCGCCAGGAAAGGATCAGCCGATGGACTGTCCCCGATGCAACCAGACCCTGACGCGAATCGATCAAAACCGCCCCGGCACCCAGGCCACAAAAAGGGTATTCTACTGCGAGCATTGCGGGTGGGGAAAACAGCAGCTTGAAGAAAAGGAAAATTCAGATGTCCCGGTCGCCGGGGAGGATGTGAATCCGGCGACGTATATGTGGCTGAAGCTCAGCGGGCTCTGGATCGTTTCCGCCACGATTGTTGTCGTCCCATACCTGCTGCTTGTTCAAATCCCGTCCCTCTTTTCAGGCGCCGACCCCGCGATGTTCGATGCGGAGGCGGCCACCGCCAGGATGGTGGCGGCGCTGAATCCCATGTACTGGGTCATTGTGGGCACCTATGTCGCCATTTGCGCGACATTCCAATCCCCGGACGTCGACTTCAACGATCTGGGATGGCTCGGGGGATTGGTGAACAATCCGTTTTCCTATTCCGACGATATCAACCGGCAAAAATTCGTGCTCCTGCTGATGATGATGCCCGGAAAAATCATCGTGGCGACCCTGACGGCTACGTACCGGCTTATTCGTGCCGCCTTCTGAAGCGGCTTCATATCCCCTGCCGGACAAAACGGCCGCCGCCCCTCCGAAAGCCGTTGAAAATTGACATACGGGCCGAATGCTGGTATTGTTATAAATTATCGATACCCATTTTTGCATTCTTGTATAGACACGATCAATATTCCCACAGATTGTGGGCCCGTAGGGGCACCTCTTGCGGGCGCCCGAAATCCGGGCACCCGCAAGAGGTGCCCCTACGAGGTTCTCCTGACCATGATGGCTATTGATAATTGCAAAGAATTGCAAGTATTGTCCGGATCATCCAATTTCTTTTTTTTGCCAACCAGGCTATCTCAGTGTTCCATCTGCTGGCGGGGATAAAGGACAAGGCGCCCATGCCCATTGGAAAGAAACATGTGACGCCCCAGACAGGACTCCTGCTCCTGCTGCCCGTCCTTGTCCTATGCCTTATCTGTGCGCATTCCTTTGCCTCCCCCCGGCATGCACCATCCCCCCTGTTCGTCGACCATAATCTGGGCGGGCAATCTTTCACGCAGCACCTTTCCTATCTCGTGGACCCCACCGGACATGCGGAAATCGGGGACGTGGCAAGCCGGGCCGGGCAATTCGAACCCGTCCCGGATCGCCGGGGAGACCCGAGTTTCGGATATTCCCGGGCCTCCTACTGGTTCATGTTCACGGTAAAAAACAACCAGACCGATGCCGTGGAGTGGATTCTCGAGTTCAGCTACCCCCTTATTGACTCCCTGGCATTATATATCCCGGATGACGGGGAATATCGGGTCATTGAAACCGGAGACCGCCTGCCGTTCGACCAGCGGATGATGCCCTACCGCGCCTTTGCATTCCCCCTGATGGAGCCGCCGGGGGAGCGCACCTATTTTATCCGGGTGGCCTCGCGCGGCGCACTGACCGTACCGCTTAAGGCGTGGTCCCCGCCGGCGTTTCAACAGAAAATCAGCAAAGAAACCCTGCTTTTTGGCTTCAGCTACGGGATCCTCCTTGCGATGGCCATCTATCATATTTTTATCTTTGTTTCGATTCGGGAAAAGAGCTATCTCTACCTCACGTTTCTCATCATCTTTGCCGGGCTCTTTTCGATGATAAACATCGGAATCGCCTACCAGTATTTATGGCCCGCAACGCCAGACTGGGGGAACATGGCGCATCCCTTTTTTCTGGCAGCCGGCAACCTTGCGGCACTCCAATTCGTCCGCGTCTTTCTCAATACCAAAACCCTCTTTCCACGCTGGGATCGGCTGCTTATAAGCACCATGGCGATTGCCGCCCTGCTCATACCGCTCTCCCTCGTCCTTGAATACTATCATATCACCCGCGCCACGACCATGCTGACCTTATTTACGGGGATTCTTGCCATCCTGTCCGGAATCGCCTCCCTGGCACGAGGATACCGCGAGGCCCGCTACTACCTTCTTGCATGCCTTGCCTTTTTCATTGGTGCAATGCTGACGGCTTTCCGGGCGTATGGAATGCTGCCGGAAAACTTTTTGACGTCCTGGTCCAACCAGATCGGAATGGTTGCGATGGCGCTTCTTTTTTCCTTTGGCGTGGCGGACAAAATCAATGTGATCCGGCGGGAACGGGAAAAAGCGGTCGGGGACCTGGCCGATTCAGAAGAAAAATACCGAACCCTGGTAGAAAACGCCCATGACGGAATCGTCATGATGGCGGGGAAGCGTCCGGTCTTAGCCAACACACCGCTTATGGAAATGCTCGGATACAAAAAAACGGAGTTGGCGTCCCTCACGATTGACGATATCCTGCCGGACACGCCCCTCGGGAAACCCCTGGTTGGTGATTACTACCGAAGACGGCTCAGGGGGGAAGATGTGCCCACAAAATACGAGGGGCAGCTGCGCAAAAAGGACGGCACGATCATTGACTGCTCTTTTTCGGCCTCGCGCATCACTGTGGGGGGACGGCCGGGCGTGATTGCGATCATATCCGACATTACTTCCCTGAAGCAGGCGAAACAGACCATCGTTGAACAGTACAACGAAATACAGAGCCAGTATGAAAGGCTTGCGGCATTGAACCGGGAGCTGACCCATGCCCAGGAAGCGCAGATCCGGCTTAACGAACGCCTCGGCGAAGAAAAAGAACAGCTTGCCGCTATCCTCAAATCCATCAGCGACGCGGTGATCGCCACGGACATCCAGGGGCGCGTCATCTTGATGAACGTCGCGGCCGAGCATCTGACCGGGCGGAAACAGGAAGAAGCCCTTGACCTTGAAGTAAAGGAACTCTTAGGACTTCCGCCGGATACTTTCCCGGCAAATGCCGGCGACATCACTTCTATTGCGGGATACTCCGGAAAGCCGTTCGTTACCGGCAGCCCCTTGCGGCTCAAACGCGGCGACGGTTCCGAATGCGATGTGGAGATCGCCGGCGCCCCCCTTCGCCCTGGGGGAGGAAAACAGGGAATGGTCTTTGCCGTGCGCGATATCACGGCCAAAATAAAGCTTGAAAAGGAGATCCAGAAGGCCGGAAAAATAGAATCCATCGGCCTTCTTGCCGGAGGGATCGCCCACGATTTCAACAACCTCCTTACCGCCATCATCGGCAACCTTTCCCTTCTCAGGACCATGGTCGATAAAAATGACCCCAAAACTGCACCTGTCGTCGACCGCATTGAACAGGCATCGGTACAGGCCGTCAACCTCACGCGCCAGCTGCTCACCTTTTCCCGCGGCGGAGAGCCGGTGAAAAAACACGCCTCCATCCGGGATCTCCTCTACGAAAACATCGATTTTCTTCTCTCCGGAAGCGCGGTCACGCCCCGCTTCGATATCGAAGAAGGGCTATGGCCGGTGGAGGTGGATTCGAACCAGATCGTCCAGGTCATCCATAACCTGGTCATCAATGCCATCCAGGCGATGCCCGGCGGGGGGGAGATTGTTATTTCGGCGGTCAATCTTGACGCGGTACAATGGCTTCCCCTGTCAGAGGGGCGCTACGTTCGCATTACCTTCACGGACCAGGGGACGGGCATCCCCCGGCATAACCTGGTGCGCGTTTTTGACCCCTACTTTTCCACCAAGGAGCAGGGAAACGGGCTGGGCCTGTCCATATGCTATTCCATCGTCAAAAAACACGGGGGGCATATCGACGTCGAATCGGTCGAAAACAAGGGGACCAGCTTTCATATCTACCTGCCGGCAAGCGAGGGGGAAATCGCACGCGAAAAGAAAACCGCCCGCATATCAAAGGAGCGGCGGGGCCGAATCCTGGTCATGGACGACGAGGAAGCGGTAAGAGAGGTCGCCGAAGGCCTTCTCACACACCTGGGCTTCGACGTGGTGTGTGTCAGTGAAGGGACCGATGCCGTGGAACAGTATCGCCGGGCAAAAAAAGCGGGTGCCCCCTTTTCCGCGGTGATCATGGATCTTACCGTCTCCGGCGGGACCGGGGGAAAAGAGGCGATCCACGGTCTCCTGGCGTATGATCCCGACGCGGTCGCCCTGGTTTCGAGCGGCTATTCAAAGGACATGGTCATGGCCAATTACCGTGAATACGGATTCAGCGGGGTCCTCTCCAAACCATACACGTTAGAGGATCTTGCCCGGGTGCTCGACGAGGCGCTC
This sequence comes from Desulfosalsimonadaceae bacterium, assembly GCA_046498365.1. Lineage (GTDB taxonomy): Bacteria > Desulfobacterota > Desulfobacteria > Desulfobacterales > Desulfosalsimonadaceae > B1SED10-16. Next base: position 22,916 of record JAWOAV010000100.1, on the reverse strand, counting down.
AACCCCGAAGAGCCTTCCCCGGATAACTTCTTATAATTCCGGCATATTGATCGTTTTTTTCTTTTTTCCCAAACCCTTCACCCGACGGCTTTTTCCCCCTAACGCCGGGGGCAAAGCCGGCGCAGGCGTCACGCTTTTTCCACCGGCATACGGTCAGGCCCCGGAAAGAGTTCCACCGAAAGTTCCTGAAGCTTGTATTTCTGGACTTTTCCGCTCGCCGTCATCGGATAGGAATCCACAAAGGCAATGTGCTTTGGAATCTTGTGGCGACTGATCCTGCCCCGGCAATAATCCCGGATATCTTCGGCGGTGATGTCCAAACCGGCCTTTTTGATGACGAACGCACCCACCTCCTCGCCATACTTCCTGCTCGGCACACCGGCCACCTGGACATCCACAATACCGTCGAGCCCGTAGAGGAACTCCTCGATCTCCCGGGGATAGATATTTTCACCCCCCCGAATGATCATGTCCTTGTGCCGGCCGGTAATGGAAAGGTACCCTTCGTCGTCCATCACGCCAAGGTCCCCGGTATGCAGCCAGCCATCGGCTTCGATCGTTTTCTGCGTGGCCTCGGGCATGTTGTAGTATCCTTTCATCACGTTGTATCCACGGCAGCAGACTTCTCCGTGCGCGCCTGCGGGCATTTCGGAGCCGGTATCCGGATCTGTGATCTTCACCTCGATATGCGGCATGGCGCGCCCCACCGTTTCCGTACGTTTCCTGATATCATCGTCGGGCAGGGTCTGGGTAATCACGGGGGAGGCTTCCGTAAGGCCGTAGCATATGGTGATTTCCCGCATGTACATCCTGTCTATCACCTGGCGCATGACATGCACCGGGCATGGCGAGCCGGCCATGATCCCCGTGCGCAGGGTGGAAAAATCAAACTTGTCAAAAAGCTTGTGGTCCAATACGGCGATAAACATGGTGGGGACCCCATAGAGCGCCGTGCACTTTTCGGCTTCCACGGCCGCCATGACCTGGACCGGGTCGAATTTTTCCAGCAGCACCATGGTGGCGCCATGGCTGACGATGGCCAGAACGCCCAGCACGCAGCCAAAGCAGTGAAACAGGGGGACCGGGAGACAAACACGATCAGCGCTTGTGAAACGCTGATTTTCGCCGATCCAGAAGCCGTTGTTGACGATATTATAATGGGTCAGCATCACCCCCTTGGGAAATCCGGTGGTGCCGGACGTATACTGCATGTTCACTACATCGTGGCAGTCAAGGCCGGCGCGGCGCTTCTCATAGTCGTCGCGGGAGGTCATCGGCGCCATGGCCAGCACCTCTGGAAGAGCATACATGCCGCGGTGCTTTTCCGGGCCGAGGAAAAACACCCGCCTGAGGCGGGGAAAGGCTTCACTCTTCAGGCTGCCGCGTTTCTGCCCCTTGAGTTCGGGGACCAGCCCGTACACGGTCTGCAGGTAGTCGGTATCCATGTACCCGTCAATCAAAAAGAGATTTTCGGCCTCCGACTGCTTCAACAGGTAGGCCAGTTCAGCGCTTTTATAGTTGGTGTTCACGGTGAGCAGCACCGCACCGATCTTTGCCGTTGCAAACTGGAGGGCCACCCAGTAGGGAACATTGGTCGCCCACACCGCCACTTTTTCCCCCTTTTCGACACCGAGGGACATCAGCCCCATGGCCAACCGATCCACCAGAGCGCCGAAAGCGGCGTAAGTCATACGCAAATCGCGGTCCGCATAAACAACGGCATCGTTGTCGGGAAATCGCTCGACGGCATCATCAAGGAGATCGCCCAAAGTGACGCTGCGCAATGCTTCGTTCATGTACCCTCCTATTCCGGAATATATAAAACCGCATAAATCGACGCGTGCTGTTCGCCCTTGCAGCTGACACAATGCGGTACAATCGAATTGTAATATATGCTGTCCCCGGCGCCCAGGGTAAAGGTCTTCTCGCCGTAAATAATCTCCACCGTGCCGTTTTGCACCACGATGAATTCCTCCCCCTCATGGCTGGACAGGTTCTTTTCCTCGGCGGATTCCGGAAGCAGCTCCACGTAAAACGGCTCCATGCGGCGGTCGCTTTTGCCTTTTCCCAGGGAGTAGAATTTCAGATCCACCGGCTTGTCCTTGCCCCGCAGCATGCTGAGTTCGCTTTTCCGGTTCTCCTGTCGCATGATCAGCGGATCTTCGCTGAACTGATCGTCCAGGAAGGTACCGAGGCGAACATCGAGCGCCCGTGCGATTTTCAAAAGCGGCCCCAGGGAGGGGTATACATTGTCCTCAATGACCGATTTCAGAAAATCGGCGGACAGGCCGGTTTTTTCTTCCAGCATTCCTATGTCCATTTCTTTTCGGGCCATAAACGATTGTATTCGTTGACCGACTTTACCGGATTCCATAGCGCCTCCATAAGGATTTCACCTGCAATGTCTTTTTTTTATACGCCCTTCCCGCAATTTGCCCGATCGCCGCATACCTGTGCTGCCCTTGCCGCTGCCTGCAGCCATGCGCGGCAAATGTTGTGCTCTTATACCCCATATTGCCCGCCCGATCAAAGAAAAATCCGCGGACGATGTATCTTCCCTCCGCCTCTGGCTATCCTTGCCGGCATTTTGACTTTGAACACAATTGGCTATATTTTTTAGATATATGGCATAAAGAAACGGGGCCGCCCGTTTCTGTTTTCTCCACGCACCTGATGCCATCTGGGATATATATCCGGCAAATGTTTTCCCGCCGGGTGCCTTTCCGGCGGCGGCGATCAACATCCTACAAGGAGGTTCATCATGGCCGTAAAAGTCTTTATCAAACGAAGATACCCAAAGGACAGGGAAAAAGAACTGCTCTCGCAGATCAGGAAAATCCGGAAAAGGGTTGCCGATCAATCGGGATATATTTCAGGGGAATATTTGAAAGCCATCGACCGGCCCAACGAAATCGTCACGATCAGTTCATGGTTCTCCCTTGAAGACTGGCAGGCGTGGATTGAAAGCGAAGAGCGCAAAGCAATCGAGGCGGATATTAGCGCCATCGAAGGGATTGAATCGGAATTTACCGTTTACAGGAACATAAAAACGCGGTAACCGGCATGAACCTTCGTTACGGGCATGCAAAAGGCGCCGAAAAAACAAAAAGGGGCTGCGCCATTGCGCAACCCCTTTGATTTCCTGGTGGAGCTGAGGGGACTTGAACCCCTGGCCTCCTGACTGCCAGTCAGGCGCTCTCCCAGCTGAGCTACAGCCCCAGAATGAACTCCATACATAAAAAATTCCGGCGGGTCTTGTCAATAAGATTTTATCATTTTTTGGATGCATCCCCATCCGCGCGTGCACCGGATTTTTGCCTGCAGATGTCACTTTCTCCTCTCCCCTCCTTTTTCCAACGCCCACAGCTCCCCCTTTTTCTGCCGGGTGCCCCCCGGAGGGAAACATATATAAAGGATTGACAAAATAGGCGATAACAATTAAGAGTATATTGCGCGTATGATTGTTACTCCCCGCAAAAATATCTTATGCGATTGGCTTTATAATCATTTGTTTATTTTGCCATTCCGGACGGATTGTTTTCGATTACGACACGGAATCGGTAAAAGGTGGCTGCGGAGAACGGCGCCATCGTCGCAACAAAAAAGAATCACACAAGGAATTATTGAACATGCTCGATGCATTGCGGAACAGCGCCCAGTCCTTTGGCATGAAAATCGTGCTGATGATCATTGTTTTGGCCTTTGTATTTATGGGTGCGGGCTCCTTTCTGAGCCGCAGCCCCGAAGAGATCGCAACCGTCAACGGCGAGGCGGTGACCATTGAAGAATTCCAACAGATGTATTCCGACATTATGGACAACGTTCGCCAGCAGTTCGGCGGCAGCATCGACGAGGATTTTCTCCGGAGGCTGAACCTGGAACAGCAGGCCCTCAATTCCCTTATCGACAAAAAACTCCTTTTGCAGGTGGCGAAGGAAAAATCCCTTGCCGTACCGGACGAAGCCCTTGTCGCGGCCATTGCCCGCATGCCTGCCTTCCAGACCGACGGCCGGTTCGACATGGAAAAATACAATGTGCTTCTGCGCCGGAACCGCCTCTCCCCCAAGCAGTTTGAAACCATGCAGAAAGAATCGATCGTCGCACGGCAGATGCAACATTTCGTCACCAACGCCGTGACCGTATCGGAAGCAGAAGCGCGCGCATGGTTTGAATGGGAGAATACTGAAATCAACGTGGACTACGTAACGTTCTCACCGTCCGATTTCCAGGACATTGAACTCTCCGGGGAGGAAATCACCGCCTATTATGAGCAAAACAAGGCCGATTACAGGACCCCTGCACGGATAAAGGCCCGTTACATCCGCTTTGATCCTGAAAAATTTATCGCAGAAGCGGAGGTATCCGAGGAAGAAATCGCGGACTATTACGCCCGAAACGAAAACAACTACCAAACCAAGGAAACCGCAACGGCAAGCCACATCCTGATCCGGATACCGGAAAATGCGGATCCCGAAACCGTTGAAGAAAAAAAAGAAATCGCTTTTGAAGTATATGAAAAGGCCGTTGGCGGACAGGATTTTGCCGAACTGGCCCGCACCTACTCCGACTGCCCGAGCAGGGAGGAAGGCGGCCGACTGGGGACTTTCACCCGGCAGGACATGGTAGCTCCTTTTTCGGAAAAAGTCTTCTCCCTGGAGCCCGGAGAAATCGGGGAGCCCGTGCGTACCCGATTCGGCTGGCACGTGACCCGGCTGGAAGCGTATCAGCCCGAATCCGTCACCCCGCTCGATTCGGTCAAAGACGATATCAGAAAGGAGCTGGCCCGGCAGAAATCGAGCGATATTGCCTATGAACGGGCAATGGAGATGTACGACATCAGCTTTGACGGCGACGACCTGGTGGAAAATGCAAAGCGATATGGATATGATATTGAGACCACTGATTTTTTCCCCCTGGAAGAAGGGCCGGAAAACATCAAGGGGGGGGAAGCCTTTTCAAAAGCCGCTTTTGACCTGGCCCTTGAACAGATCAGCGACGTAGTTGAAATCAACGGTGCATACTGCCTTCTTCAGCCGATCGATAGAAAGGAAGCGGAAATACCGGCGCTCGAAGAAATAAGAGCGGCGGTGGAAGAGGACCTGAAAAAGGAAAAACGCATTGCCGCGGCAAAGAATGCGGCGGCATCCTTCCTGGAAAACGTCCGGGAAACCGGATCCTTCATTGAAGCGGCACAGGATGCGGACCGCATCATCGCATCGACCGGATTTTTCAGCCGGAACGAAGCGGTCCCCGGTATCGGACAGGCGCCTGCCTTTGCCAAGGCGGCGTTTGACATCGGCAAAATAAACGGCATCCACGATGCACCCCTCCATATTGGCAACCGGTTTTTGGCAATTCGTCTTGCGGCGAAAAAAGTGCCGGAGGAATCGGCGTTCGTGGAAAAAAAGGACCAGGTGACATCGCGACTGGCCGGCAGAAAACAGCAGGAAACGTTTGAAAACTGGATGGCGGCACTGCGGAAAAACAGCGAAATCAAAATATCGGACAGGTTTTCACGACAGTTTAATTGATCCGCCTGAGGGTAGATACTTTTGCGGTATTTTTGGCAAACGGTGTTTTTACAAAAATAATGATGCATCCTGATTTTTCGGAGAGAAAAAATGGGAGTGTTCAAGGCCGAGACCAGCGATAAACCGCAGGAAAAATTCCTTGTCAAGCGTTGCCCGGAGTGTCATATCAACCTTCCCATTGAGGCCACCCGCTGTTATTCCTGCAAGACGAGGGTCGGCGAAGTGGATCGCCACGGAAAAGCCAAGCGGAAGATCAACTGGTTCTCTTACCTTGCCTGTATTGTCAGCTGGGGCATTTTGATCTTCTACCTCCAATGGGCGTTTTTTTAAACGGGAGCCTATCAAATCATTTTTTAATTGATATCCATCCATTCGAGACGGATCTCCCCGTCAATCTCCCCGTCGGCATCGGTGTCCACCCGGATTAACACGTCCCCCTGATCAAACGTCATGGTCAAAGCGCTGCCGTCCTGCGCCTCAACGAGCAGCCTGCCCGCCTCCGGCGAATCCATCTCCGCCCCCGAAAGCGGCTCTTCTACGGTAACGGTTACAGGGCCGGGGATGATCTCCGCATCAAGAATCGCATACTGCCCCGCATTTCCGATGGAAAAGCGCGGTGCCGGGGTCCGGGTGGCGTTGATATCGAGCCGGGTCAGGGTTTTTGTACTGCCGGCATCCGAAAAGCTCAGATTCTTTCCTGCGGTTTCCACCCGCTCCGCAAATTCGCCCCCCGTAGATGTTCTTGAAAAGGTCAGGCCCCCGGAATAGGCAGTCTCCCCCACATCATCGGAGAAAATGAAATCAATCGGATCGACAGCGATTTTTACCTCGTAGTCATCGCTGGTGATATCGCCGGATGCCTGTTCCACGGTCATGGTAAAGGTGCCGTTGTATGTGGACGGATCATCGTCCGGGCCGCTCTGGCAGTCGCTGATCGTCAGGACGTAGGAATCTCCGGGGGCCAACGGCTTTGCCGGTCTGCTGCTCCATTCATACCCGCCGCCGGCGCTGCACAAATCCGAAACCGGCATCCCCCGAAGGGTGTCGATAAAAAGATCCATGGGAAAAGAAGCGATTTGTACGGACAGAAAGATGAATTCCCCGGATATCGCGGCAATATCCCGGGCATTGGCCATATTGATCCGCCCGGTGACGGCTGGTACGGTGTAGGTAAAATCCATATCCCCCAGGACGATCGTGCCCCCGTTTTTGTCGAACTTGGCCAGCACGTTCATCGCCTGGGCGGCGGCGGCAATGACGAAACCCCCATCGGATGTTACGGCGACATCATACGCCAATTCGGAGTTGTCGGGCGAAAGGCCTTTGACTTTCTGCCAGAGCACTTCACCGTCTGTATCCATTTTTAACAGGTAAACATCTTCTTTCCCCCATTGTTCGGAACTGGAAAAGGATCGGGTCACACCCGCGACGACGAATTCGCCGGAGGGATATGAAGCTACCCCATACCCAATATCCATATCCGCACCGCCGAACACTTTGCGCCAGATCTCATTGCCGGCATCATCGATTTTTACGACAAGAACATCGGATTCTTCCACGGTATATGGAGGCGTGGCACCCACTATGACATACCCGCTGTCCGGCGGCCCCAGCTGGCATACGGCGTACCCGATTCCCGGGCCATATGCGCCGCGCCAGATTTCATCGCCGTTTTCATCCAGCCGAATCGCAAAAAGCACCCCGCCGGGCTGACCGATGCCAGTCAGAACAAATCCGCCGCCATTTACGGCGGTCATGGCATGGGCGATGCTGTTGCCGGCATACGAAAAAAAACGATCCGAGCCATCAATCTTATTGCCGTCCGCATCGATCCTAAAAAACCAAAAATCATGATTCCGGCCGCCACCGGCAATCGCATATCCGTCCGAAAGCACGCAAACGGCGTGGGCTTCATCGAACTCGGATGCACCCGCATCATAGGCTTTTACCCACTGGAGGTTGCCGTTGGCATCCGTTTTGACAGCGAGCGCATCTCGGGCGCTGCCTGCCCCTGTATGCCCCACGGCAATCGCCCCTCCGTCGGCAGTCTGCCGGATATCGTTCAACCTTTGCCCGCCCGGATCGGCGCCCGTCAGACGCCACCGTTCATTGCCCTGGCTGTCGGTCTTCAGCAAAAAATAATCCTGATTTTCTTCACTGAAATCCGGGGCCTTGGAGCCGGCGGCAAAAAAACCCCCGTCCGCAGCGACATCAACGGAATGATTTCCGCCGTACTCTCCCGCTTCGAGCGTCCCGTAATAGCGCCAGAATGTGACTGCATTGTTCTCGCCGGTTCCGCCGCCGCCGCTGAACATGCCTTGCTCATCATCATCCTGCCCCCCGCTGTCTGAACTGCCGCAGCCGCTCAATAGCAGGCCGCAAAGGACTACCAACAACGCCAGAAGAAACCGAAAGCCCGTTCTTTTCCGAATTTTTCCCACGGCGATCCTCCCTTGCTGTTGCATCTACAGTGAAAAACCCAGGGCGGTGCGCGGCCCACAAAAAAAGCCGGACTGCCATTAACAAATGGCAGTCCGGCTGTCTTTGCACCCAATGAATAAAAAAACCCGCTACCGAAAAGATCCGTGACTTTCCGTCCCAATTTTACAATTGGTTTGGCTTTTTCATAGTATTACTATTAATCGCCTGTCTTTTTCATGTCAACTGTTTTTGACAAAAATTGCCAAAAATGAATACGAAAAAATCGCTCTCTTACCGGGCAAGCATGGCCCGCATCATGTCGCCCGCATTTTCCGCATGATCGGCTATGGAGCCGATAATCTGGGCGAGCTTGATCATGTGGATAACCGCCACGGGATCGGTTTCTACCTGAAAAATCTTGCGCAGCAGCGCATGTTCCCGTTGATCCGCCTCATGCTCCATCTGCCGGATGTTGCCGATGATGGCCTTTACCTTGCTGCGCTGTTTTTCTGAAAAACTCTTGAAATAAAGCCTTGCCTCTCCGACCATGCGGCTCAGCTCCTCCGTCGGCTCCACCACCGCGTCAACAAGCAGAAAAAGCTCCTTTTCAAGCAGCTCCGGTATGCCGGTGTCCGGCCGGAAGGACAACCAGTTCAACGATTCCTGCACGGAATCGAGTACGCTGTCCTGCTCCCGCAAATACCGGAACAACTGAAATTTTTCAACGGGGAGCATCACGTTCTTGGGCAAATGTCCGCGAATACCGCGCTTGATGTCATCTGCCTCGTGTTCAAGACGTATCACCTGCTGGCGATGGTCCTCGAAAACCTCGCATTTCGAAGAGGCATAGCATTCGATGGCCTGCTGAAAGGCCCATGCGCACTCTTTTACTTTTTCAGCATGCTCCTGCAGCTGGTCAAAGGGCGACCGGGTAAACAAAGACAGCAAAGGGATACGCATAACGCCTCCTGGTTATATATACAACCTGGTTACTTATACAATTGATTGAATCAATTTGAAAACGATCATACTCGTCAGGGCCGCTGCAGGAACAGTCAAAATCCAATATAACATAATTTTAAATATAATTGAAAAATTCACCGCTTCAATGCCCCGTGCAAGGCCGACGCCCATAACACCGCCGACTGCGGCATGGGTCGTCGATACCGGAAGGCCCATTTTCGATGCCACCAGAACGGTTGTTGCCGCGGCAAAGTCAACGGAATAGCCACGCGTATTGGTGAGCAGGGTAATCCGCTCGCCGACGGTCCGAATGACCCTCGCCCCTCCCATGGCGATTCCCATGGCAATGCCGACCCCGCCAAAAAGCAACAGGTAATAGGGTACGGGGATCGTTGCGCCCACTTCACCGGTTTTCGTCAAAAAATAAATCAGGGCAAGGGGGCCCACGGCGTTGGCGACATCGTTGGCGCCGATTGCCAGCGCCACGTAACACGACGTGCCGACCTGGATCGTCCGGAATATCATTTCCGGATCACGGCCGCTCTCTTCCTTTTTCGAAAAAAGCCGGGTTAACAGACTGCGCCCGCCGAGGCCGCCTGCAATACCGACCGCCGAAGCCATGAGGGCAGCAGTGATATCGCCCATGGCCATGGCCTTGCCCATGGGTGTTTTAAACAGAAAGGACATGACGATAACGAACAGGGCCATGCCGATAAAGACGGGGGACAACCGAAGCGCCGCGGTAAAGGCATCCACCCGCGTAAGCACGAACCGGACGATAATCCTGAACATGATAAAGGAGATGATCAAGCTGAAAAGCGGCGATATAACCCAGCTTCCGACAACGGCGCCCAGTACGCCCCAGTTGATCATTTCCAGGCCGCCCGTGATCAGGCCGAAACCCACCATTGCGCCGACAATGGAATGGGTGGTCGACACGGGAAGCGACTTCCATGTGGCGAAGGATACCCATAGGGAAGCGGCCACAAGGGCGGAAAAAGCCCCGATCAGTGCGGTACGTGGGTCATCCAGGGCCCTCGGTGAAATGATGCCGCTTCGGATGGTATCGGTCACGTGTCCGCCGATAAATGCCGCGCCGATAATGACCAGGATGCCTGCAATGATGATGGCCTGCCGCAGCGTGATCGCCTTGGCCCCCACAGCGGAGGCCATCGAGTTTGCCACGTCGTTTGCCCCGATATTCCACGACATGTGAAAACCGACGATAAATCCCAGGGCTAAAATGATATATTCAAAGGGCATGGGCATTACCACTGTTGTGATGGCTGTCCTTCAAAACGCGCAGGCGCGGCATCGATTCAAAACAGTATTTTTCCGCCAGGCAATACGGATGCATGTAAAAGCTCCTGATCAGACGGATTTGTTCTGCTCAATACCATACGACTCCGCTTCCCGCAAGAAATAAATCTCCTTGTCGGCGGAGGTTGGACTTGACGGAGAACAGGACAGATATTACTTTTACATTTCACGGCGCCCTGCCACAGGCAGACTGCTTTTTCCTATCGCAACCCATTTATACGGGATTACCATGACAATCGTAAAAATGATGAAACCGGCTTTCAGCACCTGGCTGGCGGTTTTCCTGCTGCTTGCCGGCGGGCTCGTTTACCCTTCCGAAACGCCGGCCGTTGAAAGCCAACAGGGATCGAAAAGCGTCCCGTGTGACGCATCAAAAGGAAAATGGCCGCACCAGCAAACGGATCTCGATCCTTCACCGGGAATTCTTTTCGGAGAGCTTGAAAACGGTCTCCGGTACGTGCTGAAGGAAAACGGAAAACCCGAAGACAGGGTCTCCATGCACCTGAACATCCAGGCTGGATCATACCATGAAGAGGAGAACGAACGCGGTATCGCCCATTTCCTTGAACACATGCTGTTTTTGGGAACAGAGAATTTCGCGCCGGGAGAGCTGGTAAAATATTTCCAGCGGATCGGCATGAAATTCGGGCCGGACGTCAATGCGAGCACGGGTTTTTATCAGACCATATACGACATCGACCTCCCCGAAGGGGACCCGGACAGCATCTCCGAGGCGCTGCTTGTCCTGCGCGATTACGCAGCCGGGGGGCTGATCCCGGAAGAAAAGGTCAACAGCGAACGATCGGTTATCCTTGCGGAAAAAAGAACCCGGGATTCACCGGCATACCGTACATTCAAGGAAACGCTGGCATTCGAACTGCCCGGAACACGGGTAACGAAGCGATTGCCCATCGGCACTTCGGAAGTAATCAACGCCGCGGACCGGGAGCTCATCAAGACTTTTTACGACACATGGTACCGCCCGGAAAACATGGTCATCGTCATGGTCGGCGACTTTGACGCGGATACTGCGGAAACGTTTATCCAAAAACGATTTTCAGATATCGAAACCCGGGCTGCGGAAAAACCGCGCCCCGATTTCGGGGATTTCGAACACCGCGGCGTCAACTCTTTCTATCACCATGAAGCGGAAAGCGGCAGCACCCGGGTAACCATTGAAGTCATCACCCGAGACGATCTGCCGGAAGACGGGGCCCTCTACCGGAAAAACCGGCTGCTGGAACAAATGGCCAACCAGATCGTCAACCATCGCATAGAAGCGCTTCTCGACCGCCCGGATGCCCCGTTTACCAGTGCAGGGGTCAGCTCGGGGCATTCGTTCATGCATGTCCGGGCAGCCGAAATTAGCGCCCGGTGCGCCCCGGAAAAATGGGAAGATTCCCTTGGCGAACTGGAAAAAAACCTGAGAAAAGCCCTTGCGTACGGGTTCACCGAATCGGAAGTCGACCGGGTGAAAAGCGAATTTGCCGCAGAGCTTGAACGGGCCGCGAGGGCGGCGCCGACACGGGAAAGCGGAAGCATTGCCCGCCGGTTTTTACATGATATAAACCAAAAGCGGGTAATGATCCTCGCAGAGGAGAGGCTGGCCCTGCTCCGACCCGTGGTAGAGGGCGCAACCGGAAAAATGCTGCACGAGGCCTTCCGAAAGGCCTGGCTTCCCGACCACCGGCTGGTAATCGTTACCGGAAATGCAAAAGTAACCAAAAACGAAAAGCAATCCCCGGAAGAAGCGATTCTTTCTGTTTACCACCAAAGCCGGCAGCAGGACGTTGAAAAACCGGAAGAAGCAGACGCCATATCGTTTCCATACCTCGAAAAGCCGGAAAATACGGGCGCGATCCAATCCCGGGTGGACATGGAAGATATTGGCGTCACCCGCGTGCTTTTTGAAAACGGTGCGACCCTTTTCGTGAAAAAGACCGATTTCAGGGCCGACGAGGTGCTGGCCTCCCTGCGTTTTGGAGACGGCAGACGCAGTGAACCACCGGATAACGAAGGCCTTGGCCAAATCGCTCAGCGCGTCGTCAATTTGGGCGGACTTGGCGCCATGGACAGGGAGCAGCTCCGCAGGGCCCTTGCCGGCACCAACACCAGCGTGTCTTTTTCCGTTGAAGCCGGGGCCTTTGATTTTTCCGGCACGTCGGTTACCGATGAAACCGGACTGCTGCTGGAACTGCTCTATGCCCACATGGTGGACCCGGGCTACCGGGAGTCCGCCTTCACAAGGGCCGTCAGGCAGTTCGAACGCCAATACGAATCGCTGGCCCACTCCATCGAAGGGGGGCTGACGCTCAAGGGGAGACGGTTTCTCGCCGGAGGGGATTCCCGCTTCGGTCTGCCGGATTTTGAAGCCCTCAGGGGCAATGAATTAAAAGACATTGAAACCTGGATCGAGACCGCAAAGAAAACATCACCGCTGGAAATCGCCGTCACAGGAGATGTCGACCCGGAAATGGTGATCGAACGCGTCGCCGCGCTTTTCGGCGCCCTTCCGGCAGCAGGGGAGCCTTCCACGGAAAAAGACACGGTTGAAAAAGATCGTCACCCCGTTTTTCCCGAAGGCCGACGCCTGGAGCATGCGGTACCTACCCGCATGAAAAGGGCCCTGTTGATGGTATCCTATCCCACCACAGACATGTACGATATTGAAACCACAAGACGATTGAACACCTTGGCGGCGGTTTTTTCCGACCGTATGCGGATCCGGATCCGGGACGAGCTCGGGGCGACATACAGCCAGGGAGCTTACAGCAGCCCCAGCCGCGCATATAAAGGATACGGCCTGTTCAATGCTTACGTGATTATCGATCCGGACGACCCGGCATTGATTGAAGGCGAAATCAGGAAAATCGCGGAAGATATAAAGGATGATGGCATCACCGAAGACGAGCTCGAAAGAGCCGTGAAACCGATCCTTGCCAATATCACCAGCCAGGTGAAGACGAACGCGTACTGGCTCAATACGGTGCTGAAAGGCGCTGCGAGACATCCCGCGCAACTGGCGTGGAGCCGGACGATATTCATGGATTATGCGTCCATAACCGTTTCCGATATCAACAAAATGGCTGCGGCCTATCTTGACGACGCAGCGGCCGCCACCCTGCTTTTTTACCCGTTGGAAACCGGTAAAAATGGTGATACTGACAAAAAAAATGAGGAAAAACCATGACACCGCCGGTCATTGTCGACTTCATCGACTACCGGTCATCCGTGTTCGAAGTGCTCGAAAAAATCGAGGCGGGACGAATTCTGCTAAAACAGGACGCGGTCCTGATCAAACCCAACCTGGTTTCCAATCAGCCCTTTCCGGTGACGACATCCCCCGCATGCTGCGAGGTGATAATCGATTATGTGCGGTCCGCCAGCCGGGCAGAAATCGTTATTGCCGAGGGGACGGGAAACCCCGGCTGCAATACAATGGAAGTGTTTCACCAGTTGGGCTTTACCCGGCTCGCATCCGATAAAAAGGTCAAACTTGTCGATTTGAACGACGCCCCCCTGAGCCGTCTTGAAAATCCGGAATGCAGGCGATTTCCGGAATTTTACATGCCCGAAATCGCCATGGACCATTTCATCGTGTCCGTGCCGGTACTGAAAGCCCACAGTCTGTCGGTTTTTACAGGAACGCTCAAAAACATGGTGGGGTTTGCCCCGCCCAAACATTACGCCGGGAGCGGCGGCATTTGGAACAAGGCCGAATTTCATACCGACATTCACCAGGCCATCATGGACATCAACCGCTACCGGCATGCGGACCTGACGGTCCTTGACGCTTCAGTGGGCCTTGCGGCGTATCATTTGGGGGGGCCCGAATGCGACCCGCCGGCGGGAAAGATGGCCGCAGGATTCGACCCGGTGGCAGTGGACAGGGCGGCCGCCGGCATGCTCGGCCTTGACTGGCGGACCATCGGCCATCTGGCGGTAGATTTTATTTAATCCCATTGGTTGATGGACTCGTAAAAGGCCGTTTTTCCGATGACAACGTAAAAGTTCGAGATCAAGGCACGCGAATCTTGAAAAATTGAGTCACGCCTCTGGCGTGATAAAATTTCTCAAGAGAAAGCGCAACGCAGATATTGGACTTTACAAAGCCATCATTGGTTGCCAGCGCATAAAAGTTCTGTTATATACACGAATCCGGCCAACCCTCCGGAGCGTTTGAACACTCATCAAAAGCCCCTGATATTATGGCGCTTTTGCAGGACAACACAATGATGTATATTCATATATTTGTAAGGACAAACAATGAGTAACGATATTCAATCCGTCAACCTGAGCGACCGGATCTGGAATTTTTTCGCCTCGGTAAAACTTTCCGTAATTCTGCTTTTGACCCTGGCGCTGACCTCGATTATCGGCACCCTGATCCCGCAGCACAAGCAGGCATCGCAATACCTTCAGCAATACGGGGAATTCTGGCACTCGATTTTCCGAACACTAAATTTTTACGATATGTACGGCTCGTGGTGGTTCCAGCTGCTGCTCGCCTTGCTGATGGTCAATATCGTGGTCTGCTCCATCGACAGGCTGAGCGCCACATGGAAAGTCATCTTTCCGGAAAAACCGGTATACCGGGCGGATCGCTTCAAAAAAAGCGCGTCGCACAAATCGTTTCAAACCGGGGAGACCCCTGAAAACCTGCAAAAGCCCTTAAACGATTACATGAACGCGCATTTCCGGCACTGCCGGATCGAGCCGTCAAAAAACGGGTATCGCATATACGGGGAAAAAGGGCGGTGGACAAGGCTGGGCGCCTATATCATCCACCTGAGCATTCTTCTGCTGGCGCTGGGCGTGCTGATAAGCTCCCTTTTCGGATACGAGGGGCACATGAACCTGCCGGTCGGTGAAACGTCCAGCACCATGACGCTCAGGCACTCCGACGCCCACGTAGCGCTTGATTTCAGCCTGCGATGCGATGATTTTTCCGTCCAGCACTACCCGTCCGGAACGCCGAAAGAATACCGTTCCGAACTTGCCATCATCGAAAACGGCGAAGTCGTCGAAAAAAGAAGCCTCATTGTCAACAGTCCCATACGATACAAGGGGTTTAACATATTTCAATCCACCTACGGCCGGATACCGGGAGAGACGTTTACACTGGTTTTTACGGACAATACATCCGGGCTCCAAATATCGAAAAAAGCATCCATGGGGGAAGAGATCGCACTCCCCGGTGGCAAGGGGAAGATCACCGTTGAAGACTACGCCAACAACTTCAACTTCCGGGGGCACAACCTCGGCCCCACGTACCTCTGCATGCTGACGCCCCCTTCCGGGGACCCCCGGCCCCTGATACTGCCCGTCGAGCACCCGAACTTCGACCGGATGCGGCAGGGGGAATTCCATATCCAGGTTGGAAATGTGGACTATAATTACTATACCGGCCTTCAGATATCGCGAGATCCCGGCATCCCGGTCGTTTATACGAGCTTTGTAATCATGATCCTCGGTTTTTTAATTACATTCTACATGGCGCACCGGCAAATCCGCATCGAAGCACTCCGCAGCGGCAGCGGTGAAACCACGATCACGGTTTCCGGCATATCCCCGAACCGTCGTCCCGGCGTCAACATCGCCGTCAACAGGACCGCGGGAAAAATCGAACGAATGATACAGCAACACAAAAACACGTAAAGGACCTATCTGATGATGGATAGCACGACAATGATATCATATGTCACTTTCGTTTTCGGCATTGCGGTCTTTTGCTACGCAATCGGCTGGATTTTCAAGTCAAAAACAGCGGGAATACTCGGCACGGTCGCCATGGTCCTTGCAACGGCCGGCAATACGGCAGGCTTCATCCTCCGGTGGGTGGAGACATACCAGGTGGGGTACGGCCATATACCGCTGTCCAACCTCTATGAATCACTGGTCTTTTTTTCAATGGCCATGGGGATTGTCTACCTTTTTGTCGAATACCGCTATAAAATCCGTGTTATCGGCATGTTTGCCGCACTTGCGGCCTTTCTGTCCCTGGCATATGCGTCGCTGCCTTCCGTAGGCAGCCAGATCCAGCCGTTGATGCCGGCGTTGCAGAGCAATTGGCTTATCGTGCACGTAATATCCTACTTTTTCGGATATGCGTCCCTCACCCTGGCCTTCTGCGTCAGCCTCCTGTTTTTGTTCAAATCCGGCTCCCAAAGCCCGGATTCGGGGATCTGGGAGCATATCCCGTCATTAAAAAACCTGGATGAACTGACATACCAGCTGGTCATATTCGGATTTCTCCTGATCACGCTGGGGCTCATAACCGGTGCCGTCTGGGCCGAACAGGCATGGGGGCGATACTGGGGATGGGATCCCAAGGAGACATGGTCCCTGATTACCTGGTTTATATACGCCACCCTGCTCCATGCACGCCTCATGCGCGGATGGGAGGGAAAAAGACTTGCATATATTTCAATCCTGGGTTTTGCAGCCGTTTTATTCACGTATTTCGGCGTAAACCTGCTCCCGGGGCTGCACAGCTACCTTTAGCGGTGCAAAAGAAAGGATCGGCGTTTCTGCACGGGCACGGCGCCGTCGTGCCCGTACGCGGCCTGTCTGATCCGAAAGGCATTGCCCGGCTCGTTCATGATCCAAAAGCCGCTGCCCGGCGCGTGCGGATCCCCGCCGTTTTACCCGCCCTTCGGCCTTCGGGTCCCGGCCGCCGGCCCTTCTTTTCCGTACCACATTTCTGTTGACAATTTTTCCCAAAACGGATATCAGTCTTTTTTTACTACATTTGGACAGTTTCGTAAAAAGAGTATACAGTTTACCGGAACTCCGTTATCCACCCGCCAAAACGCTTTTTATGCTCCTGTCCTGGCTTACTTGTAACCGTTGAAAAACATATGCATATACAAACGACAAACCCCAACAGATTGTGACGGAGTACCCATGAGTACACAAACGGACAACACCAGCAATACCCCGTCGAACGACCCTTCCCCGAAAAAAGGCGCTACCGGCTGGGTGATTCTTGCCTTCTTCATCATCGGCTTCGGTTTCAGTCTTCTCAGCGGTTGGGTCGGATTTCCGAAACTGCTGTACAAGGAAGTGCCCCATCCGATTGACTTCAATCACGCCCTTCACATGGACCTGGTATATGACGGCTGCGACAGTTGCCACTACTTCCGGAAAGACGGGAGTTTTTCCGGTTCTCCAACCCTGGATGAATGCAGGGACTGCCACGGCTTCGTAATGGGGATCAACGAGAACGAGGAAAAATTCGCCGAAGAATACGTGCTGGAGGACAAGGAGGTCCCCTGGAACAGCTATGCAAAGCAGCCCGACTGCGTTTACTTTTCCCATGCCCCCCATGTCAAGGGTGCGGAGATGGACTGCGCGACCTGCCACGGGGATATCGGGGAGTCTGAAAGCCTTCGCCCCTACCAGGAAAACCGCCTTACCGGCTACAGCCGGGATATATGGGGGTGGAACATGTCCCGCCTGGGCGAACCCGAATATGCGCCGCGCATGAAAATGATGGACTGCGTGAACTGTCACGTGGAACAAACGGACAGCAAGGGCAACTGCTTTCAATGTCACAAGTAAACCGAATCCTGAAACAAACAATGAAATTTTGTGCCTGGATATATAAATAAGGGGTAAATCCATGAAAATCGATCGCAGATGTTTTTTGTCGCTTGCAGGAGGCCTGGTAGCCGGCCATCTCCTGTCCCCCGTGCCATGGAAAGTAACCGACGACATCTCCATTTGGACGCAGAACTGGCCATGGACACCGGTTCCGGAAACCGGGCCGGTTGCCTGGAAAGACACAGTATGCACGATGTGCCCCGGCGGCTGCGGCATCAAAGTCCGAATGATCAAGGACCGCGTCATAAAAATCGAGGGGCGCGAGGACTATCCCGTCAACCGGGGAAGCCTCTGCCCGTTGGGATATGCTTCAATACAATACCTGTACGGACCATCCAGGGTTACATCCCCCATGAAACGAACCGGTGAACGCGGATCCGGCACGTTCGAACCCATCTCCTGGGACGAAGCCATATCCGAGGTGTCCGGCAAGCTCGATGCGCTTCGAAAAAACGGCCAATCGCACACCGTGGCATGCATATCCGGATCGGACAAGGGGACGGTCCCCCTGCTTTTCAAACGGTTCCTCGAAGCCTACGGCTCCCCCAACTTCATCCGGACGCCGTCCGGCCGGGATGCCCACGAAGCCGCCGCATTCCTGGCCCAGGGGCATCCGGACAAAAACGTCGGGTTCGACCTGGAAAACGCCACTTTTATTCTGAGCTTCGGCTGCGGCCTCCTGGACGGCGGCGGGGCCCCGGGCTACCAGTTCAGCACCTACAGCCGCTTCGAAAGGGCACACACGCTCGTGCAGGTTGAACCGCGCCTTTCGAACACGGCGGCCAAAGCCAAAAAATGGCTGCCCGCCAAACCCGGCACCGAAGGGGCCCTTGCCTTGGGACTGGCCAACGTGATTATTCAAAACGGCCTCTACAACCGAAATTTCATTGAAAATTATTCATTCGGCTTTGAGGACTGGACCGATGATAACGGCGCCATGCACATGGGGTTCAAACGCATGGTGAGCGAGTACACGCCGGCGAAAGTCGCCGGGATCACCGGATTGGAGGCCCGCCAGATCGAATCGCTGGCAAAGGACTTCGCCCGGGCGCAAAAGCCCGTTGCCGTGTGCGGCTACAATGAATGCCGGGCCGCCGCAGACATCGACAAGACGCTGGCCGTACATGCCCTTAACGCCCTGCTCGGGAATATCAACCAGCCCGGGGGCATGATCCTTTTTCCCGATCCCGAATACGCGGTATCCCCGGTTGAAAAAGACGGCATCGCATCCACCGGCATGGCCAAACCCCGCGCGGATCTGGCCGGCACCGAAAAGTACCCGCAAAGCCGCTACCTGCTGAACCTCCTGCCGGACATCCTTATGTCAGCGAAGGAAAGTGACCTGCCGGTCCAGGCGCTCCTGGTAACGGGTGCCAACCCGGTGTATACCATGGAAGACAGTACAACCGCGCAGGCAGCTTTTGCAAAAATACCGTTTATCGTGAGCTTTTCGAGCTTCATGGATGAAACGGCCCAATATGCCGATATCATCCTTCCAGACCATCATTTCCTGGAAGGGTACCGGGATGTTCCCGCCCCGGATGGCGTGGGGAAAGCCATTACCGGCCTTTCCACGCCGGTCGTATCCCCCCGGTACGATACACGTAACACCGGCGACACGATCATTGACATCGCAAGGAAAATGGGCGGTTCCATTGGCAACGCCTTCCCATGGGACGGGTACGAGGCATTTTTGAAAGAAGCCCTCAAAGACCGTTACCGGGGTCTTTCCCGAAACGGTTACGTGGAAAATGTCGAAAAACCAGCCGCCCTGGACGTCGCTTTTGCAACCGATTCCGGGAAATACGAATTCTACCCGACCCGTCGGCATTCCACCGACAATGGCGACGAGGCCAAACTCCCCGGCTTCAGGGAAACCGACATCCCGGGGAAGGAGACAAGCGACGGGGTAATCCTCATCGCCTACAAGTCCCCCCGGATTGCCTCCGGCGCGGTTGCCAACCCGCCGTTTATGACCAAAACCATCGATGCGGACATGCTCAAAAAAGAGAAGCTCTTTATCCAGATCAACCCGGAAACGGCCGGAAAGCTCAACCTGAAGCAGGGGGATGAGGTGGTTATCGAGACGCCGGCGGGAAAAGCCTCGGTAAAGGTCGATCTGTTCGAAGGTATCATGCCCGGGCTCGCGGCCATGCCCGCAGGCCTCGGCCACACGGCCTACAGCCGTTATATCGCCGGCAAAGGGGTCAACGTCAATGCATTGCTCCAGCCGGTTGCGGATCCCGCATACGGCATAAACAAGGCATGGGGAATCCGGGCGCAACTGAAAAAGGCATGATCGATCCGGCACAATACCGGTTTACACCGTATCTGATATCAACAGCCAAAAGAGGTTTCTGATGGAAAAAATACCGTCTCATACCAAGAAACGACACTTCGGGATGGTCATCGACCTGGACAAGTGCACCGGGTGCGCATCCTGCATGGTGGCATGCTACTCGGAAAACAATGTCTCCTTCCGGGACGAGGAAAGCGTTAAAATGCTTTCCACCAACTGGATCCAGGTTTTCAAGCTGACAAACGGAAAACCGTTTCCCGATACCGAGGTCTGCTACCTGCCCAAACCCTGCATGCAGTGCGATGGCAAGCATTTCGGCCACCCCCCCTGCGTATCGGTCTGCCCGGTTATTGCAACAGACTTTGACTATCCCACCGGCATCGTCAGCCAGATCTATACACGGTGCTTCGGATGCCGCTACTGCATGGCGGCCTGCCCGTACCATGCCCGTAAATTCAACTGGTGGGATCCGGTATGGCCGGCGGATATGGAAAAATACCTGAGCCCCGACGTATCCCCGAGAATGCGGGGGGTGGTTGAAAAATGCACTTTCTGTTACCACCGTTTCCAACGGGCACGGCAGCAGGCCTACAACGAAGGGCGGCCCGAAGATATACGCGAGGACGAGTACCAGACGGCATGCACCCAGGCCTGCCCGTCGAACGCTATCACCTTCGGCGACCTGGACAACCCGGATCACGCTGTATACGAGCTCAAAAAAAGCCGGCATGCGTTCCGCCTGCTCGAACGCCTCAACACGAACCCGAGCGTTTACTACCTCTCCACCCGAAAATGGGTGCACAGGGCCGCAGACAACTACCTGGAGCATGAGGAGCCGGCATTTTCCGGGGAGGAACAAGCCTGATTGACGACCCGGCAATACACAACAAAACCGATTACTTGATTTACACGCACAAATAGAGAGCAAGGAGCGAACAGATCATGACGACACCAGCAATCCCCGAGGGTGTAAAACGCTGCAGCAGCCCGCAATTTCTCCTTTGGCTGGGAGTTGCGGCCCTGGTTGTGCTGTGGGGCGTATACGCCATGTACCGGGTCTGGTTCTACGGCCTGAACCAGACCAATATGAACAATGCATATGGTTTCGCCCTTTGGATCTGGGCCGATCTTGCAGTGATCGCCCTGGGCGGCGGCGCATTTTTCTCCGGTTTTCTTGCCTATATCATCGGGCTTAAAAACGTAAAAAACATCATCAACTTTGCCGTTATCCTGGGCGTTGTCTGCTATACCTCGGCGCTTTTGATCCTCGGCCTCGATGTGGGCCAACCCCTGCGGGGATGGTTTATTTTCTGGCACGCCAATGTGCATTCCATGCTGACCGAGGTGGCCTTTTGCCTCTCTGTCTACCTGGGCGTGCTCATCATTGAGTTCATTCCGGTGCTGCTGGAAAACCCCAAAATCCAGAAGGTCCGTTTTTTCCATCATCTCAGCCACAACATGCATGAAATCATGGCGGTATTCGCCGCCACCGGCGTATTTTTATCCTTCTTCCACCAGGGGTCCCTCGGCGGCGTCCCCGGTGTATTGTACGGCCGGCCGTTTGCGTTCCGCGAAGGCCTTTTCATCTGGCCGTGGACCTTCTTTCTCTTTACCTGGTCCGCAGCCGCAGTTGGGCCGCTTTTTACCGCGTCCATGTGCCGCCTGACAGAAGCCATTACGCGGAAAAAACTGGTCAAGGACGACGTGTACCATCTCCTTGCCAAAATTTCAGGCTGGATGCTGCTGACCTACATCATTGCCAAATCCATCGACACCATTTACTGGGCAACCGTGACGGCGCCGTCCATGGGCTTTTCCCTGATGGATTTTTATTCCAACAATCCATTATTATACAATATCTGGATTCTTGTTGCTGAAATCGCCGTATGCGGATTTCTGCCCGCACTGATTCTCATTACCCGCAAGGGGCGTGAAAACAAAAAGCTTCTGTTCGGGGCGGCCATTCTGGCGATTTTCGGCCTTCTCATCAACCGCTGGGTGATGGTGCTCCAGGTCATGGCCGCACCGCTGATGCCCTTTCAGGAGGAATGGTTCACGTATTCCCCGGCATGGACGGAGGTAGCCACTTCCATTCTGCCCATCGCCTACGGCATCATCCTTATATCACTGGCGTATCGCTACCTGCCGCTCTTTCCGCAGGAAAAAGAGCTGAATCCCGGCAATTAGCCGGATCAATCCGAACAAGGAGGGTTTTATCCCATGTTTCCTTTTTTATATGAATGGAACTATGACATCGGGCACTACCTGTTCATGGGCGCCCTGGGGTATGCATCGGCTGTAATCGGCCTGGGCCTGGCCTACTGCATCGGGAAGTCCATCATTGACACGGCCGGCGAAGACGAAAATACCGGGCATTAATTCCGGGCATTGAATCCATCGCGGCGGCAGGTTGGTACGGTGTAAGCCCGTGCGGCTGTGCCGAAGTCCTGCTATTGTTTCTGACATACCAGCTGCTACACTGCATTCTTCACAACGCTACGCCATGCGCCGCACCGTAAACAGAGCCCGGTGCGGCGCTTTTTTTGTGGTTCCGTTTCCCATAAGGAGATACGCCGTGGATGAAATCGTTATCCGGGGGGGGCGCACGCTGCGCGGCGAGGTTGCCGTCAGCGGCTCCAAGAACGCTGCTTTGCCGATGATCGCTGCAACCCTCTTGACCGGCGGAGAATTCGTATTTCACAATGTCCCGGATCTCAAGGATATTGAGACTATATGCCATCTGCTGGTCGACCTGGGGGCCACAGCCGAATTTTCCG
>JAWOAV010000030.1:0-3557 GCA_046498365.1 Desulfosalsimonadaceae bacterium | reverse complement strand
GAAGCAACGGCAAGGGCCGGTGCAAAGGTAAAAAGGATGAGTACGAGAATGCAGGCGCGCATGGGGTCGTTTTTCTCCTATCGTCTCAATATCCACATGATCACCGAAAGGATGATAGAGACGACGATCATCGTGGTGATGGGGATGTAGATCTTCATGTTGGAACGGCCGATGACGATGTCCCCCGGGAGCCGTCCGATGGGGAGTTTGCTGATCCAGGGCCAGCTGAGCCCGACAATGATAATGGCGAGCCCGATGATAATCAGGTTTTTCTGCATAGCGCATCCGAAAATTATTTGGGGCGCAGGAAGGCAGCCATGCGCCTATTTTCCGTCATAATAGGTTTTGTACCACGCGACAAAGCGGTTGATTCCTTCTTCTATGGTGGTTTGGGGGCGGAAGCCGACGGCGTCGTACAAGTCATCGATATCCGCATACGTGGAAGGCACGTCTCCCGGCTGCATGTCGAGCATCTGTTTTTCCGCCTTTGTTCCCAAGGCATCTTCCAGGACCGCGATAAAGCGCATGAGATTTTCCGGGTTGTTGTTGCCGATGTTGTAAATGCGGTACGGGGCGTAGGACGTTCCCGGATCCGGCGTGTTACCGGACCAATCGGGATTGGGCTCCGGGCGCTTTTGCATGATACGGAACACCCCTTCCACGATATCGTCGATATAGGTGAAGTCCCGCTGCATGTTGCCGTGGTTGAACACCTTGATGGGCTTCCCGGAAAGGATCGCCCGGGTGAAAAGAAACAGGGCCATGTCCGGCCGCCCCCAGGGACCGTAGACCGTGAAGAAGCGCAGGCCGGTGCAGTTGAGCCCGTAAAGGTGGCTGTAGGTATGCGCCATGAGTTCGTTTGCTTTTTTGCTGGCCGCATACAGCGATACCGGGTGGTCCACGTTGTCATGCACGGAAAACGGCATTTTCGTGTTGGCGCCGTACACCGAGCTGGACGACGCGAACACCAGGTGAGAAATGCCGTTGTGGCGGCAGCATTCCAGCAGGTTCACAAAACCGACGATATTGGTGTCCACGTAGACATGGGGGTTTTTCAGGGAATAACGGACGCCGGCCTGGGCGGCCAGGTTGACGACGGTATCGAAGGGATACTTGCCGAAAAGCCATTCCATGCGCGATTTGTCGCTGATGTCAAGCAGGTGAAAATGGAACGTATCATGGGCCGAGAGCTTTTTCAGGCGCTCCTTTTTCAATTCCACGTCGTAGTAGTCGGAAAGGTTATCGATGCCGATGACCGTGTACCCGTTCTCTGCCAGGCGCTGGCAGAGATGGAAGCCGATAAAGCCGGCGGCGCCGGTTACGAGAATATTTTTCATGAAAGATAACCGCTTTTTGACGATAAGCCATCCCCAAAAAAAAATTTCTGGGGATGAGTTGTAGAAACGCATAATTTCATGGGCGTCCCCCCTTTTTTTATTGCTTTTCTCTGTGAATCTCTGTGTCTCCTCTGTGTCCTCTGTGGTGAAAACCACCCTCCCCGCATTGTCTACCCCACTTAATCTTTTTTTTTTGAGATGGCTTGGCGTTCATACGGGTTCAGGCTTGTAAATTCTCCCGGCGACATCTCCATGCCCTCCCCGTGAAGGCTGTCGGGAAAATATTTTCGCCGTATTTGCGTCGATGTTTGCCTACAATCCACCCAGCCAGTCGATGAGCAGCCGGACGCCGAAACCGGTGCCGCCCGAAGGACAGTAGGCATTGGCCTTGTCCGAAAAAGCGGGCCCCGCGATGTCGATGTGCGCCCAGTTGACGTCCTGCACGAATTCGGAGAGGAACAGCGCCGCGGCAATGGCCCCGCCCCACCGGGATTTGCCGACATTCCGGATGTCCGCGATGTCGCTTTTGAGCATGTCCCGGTAGTCCTCCGGCATGGGCATGGCCCAGCAGCGCTCATGGGTTTTTTCCCCCGATGATACGAGCCGGGCGGCCAGCCGGGCATCAAAGGAGAAAACCCCCGCGAATTTATTCCCCAAGGCCATTTTGCAGGCCCCGGTCAGGGTGGCCACGTCGATGAGGGTGTCCGGGTTGTACTGCTTGACGGCATAAAAAATCGCATCGGCCAGGATCATCCGCCCCTCGGCGTCCGTATTGGCGATCTCGACGGTCTTGCCGGAGGCGGTCCGGATGATATCCCCGGGGCGGTAGGCATTGCCCGAAGGCATGTTTTCCACCAGGGGAAGGATACCGATGATCCGGTGGCCGATCGCCATTCGGGCCGCCGTAATCAGGGTTGCGGCAACGGCGGCGGCGCCGGCCATATCCTGCTTCATGTCCGTGATCCCGCTGCCCGTTTTGAGATTGAGCCCGCCGGAATCAAAGGTGACCCCTTTTCCCACGAGCGCGATGGTCTTGTCGTACTTGTCGGGGCGATAGTCGATCACCACCATACGGGGCCGGGTGTCGCTGCCGGCGCCCACGGCCAGCAGGGCGTGCAGTTTGTTTTTCCGGATATTTCTCTCGTCGATATCAACGATGGTGAGGTTCTCCATGTCCGCCGCCTTGACGATGGAGCGGGCAAACATATCCGGCCGCTTGTCGTTGGGCGGCGCGCTCACCCAGTCCCGGGCCATGATCGTACCCCTGCAGACAGCCTCGATACCGGGGACGGCTTGTTCAAAGGCGTCCTGCCGCGACGGCTCAACGTGAACGGTGATTGTTGACAAGGGCTTTTTTTTCCGGTCCTGCTTGTAAAAGTCGAACCGGTGGTTGCCGAGCAATGCCCCTTCCATTATGGCATGCACGAACGCTTTTTTTCCGCAGCCGCAAAAAACGATGTCCATTTGCCTGGACTGGATGGCCCGTTTTACCGCTTTTCCGGCGGCTGTGCGGAAAGACTCGGGATCGGCCTTTTCCTTTTTGCCGACGCCGATAAAAAGCACCCGGGAGGCCGAAACGCCTTCGGGGTCGTAGAGCATCAGTTCATCGCCGGCACCCCCTTTGAATTCGGGGTATGACATGGCCCGGCCGATCAGCTTTACAACAACCGGGTTGCGTGACAAATCCGCATCCTCGCATACGGGGATTGCCAAAAAGCCGGTGTTACATTGTCCAAGATCTTCAACAGTTATATGCAGCAATGGCTACTCCTTGTTGTTGCGCTTTGTCTTTGCCGCTTTCAGGACCCGGCAGCGGCTACATCTTCCGTTCTTTGCGGATCACTTCCCAGGCGGCCTGGATCTCGTGGAATCGCCTGCCGGCATCGGCGGCGAGCGTTTCCGGCAGGTCCCTGGCCGAAATCGCGTCGGGGTGGTATTCCTTGACCAGTTTCCGGTATTGTTTCCTGAGGGTTTCGTTTTCATCGGCGGGCTTGCAGCCGAGCACTTCGTAATATCTGGCGTTTGGCGCTTTGATACGCGGAGGTTTGGTGTCGTCGTTGTCATAGAGGTGCCCCACGGTCGCACCGGCAACGGCGCCCCACGGGCCGCCGAAAACAAAACCGATGCCGCCGCCCAGAACTTTCCCTTTGTATCCCATAGTATATTGCTTCCTGTATGGTAATGGTTATCAGGGCACGGCTTGCCGCGCCTGTATGGACT
>JAWOAV010000008.1:0-17997 GCA_046498365.1 Desulfosalsimonadaceae bacterium | reverse complement strand
TTGGAGGAAATCACGGTATCCGGATAGGCATCCAGCATCTCATCCATTTCCGCACACAGGTCCGCAAGCTCCCCGTCCCGCCAGGAAAACCCGTTTACGCCCTCGTCATTGGAAAGCAGCTGCATATGCACCTTCAGACCGGCATCACCGATTTTCCGGATCACTTTTCAGTTTTTCCGATCTGTTTCGGCGTTATGGTATACAGGTAATAGGTGTGGGGATCCCCTTCATAATTTTTGCTGGAAACAAGAAACGTATTCTTGCCGCGAAGGCGCTTTTCATCTTCCTCATCCCCCCAGAGGGAGATGCCCACCATCATGTCCGGGAACCGGTCCCGGGGGACTTTTATCAGGCCGTTGGTCGCGCAATACGTCGGCATACGCCGGTAGAACTGCTCGACCCGGTCCAGACAGAGGGTGGGCTCTCCGCCGATCAGGATCGCAAGATTCACACCCCTTTGTTTTTCAGCATCCAGAAATGCGGCCCATTTCGCCAAATCAGTTTCTTCGCCGGCCACCTTGTCCTCGCCCGAGGAGAAAAAAAAGCACCCCTTGCACCGCAGGTTGCACCGGTTGGTCACGTCATAGATGGAACTTCGGATGTTGAGGGTAGAAATTCTTTTGTAGCGCTCATACCAATGGCTGTCGAGCAGCGAGCTCACCGTTTTCATTTTTACAAATCCAGTCCTTGCTTATTTTTCAAAACCATCATGACGGGGGGGCGCAACCATGCTGCGGCACAGATTCGGGCGCTTTTCATACCCCCTGACCCATACCGCAAGGTACACATCCACGTAGTCGAGCCATGCCTTGAACCGTTCCGGATCGGAAGCGTGCCGGAACATTCTTGAAGTGACGATCGCGCTTCCCGCAGCATAATGCCGGCAATCACGGCAATCGGTGTCCGGAACGCAGCATGCGGCGGTTCTGTCCCAGGTCAAATCCGTTCGATACTGGCGGAAGGAACGCCCCAAGCCGATATCCGTCGAGGCATTGACCCTGGGATAGGGGCAGGAAAACAGGTCGTGGAGCCCCAGTGTATGCGTATGGGCCACGATATTATACGGGGAGAAACAGACATTTTCCGGATACTGTTCACAGATGCGCTGCATGGCCGCCCGGGTTTTCTGCAGGGATGCCGCATCATGGCAGAGATCGCCCCGGTACCCCACAGGCGCGGAAAACATGTTGAAAGAGATTCTGCAGTTATTCCGTGCGAGGATTTCCGAAACGTCAAAGGCTTCATCGACGTTGTCGCGGGTGAATGTATAGATAAAAACCGCCCGGGGATCGTCCTTGTAATTGTCGATCTGCCTGCGAAGCATGTTTGCGGCATTTCGCAGCCGTCGGCTGGTTTCATCGTTCCCCCACACGGAAACATGAATCGTGTAGTCAATTGCGCTGTCAATACGCCGTATCCCGTTGGTGGCAATGCAGCCCAGGGAAATCTCCTGAAAGCAGACGTCGCAGAGTTCCGGAACCAGGGATGGTTCTGCCCCTGCCAGAACGACGTAGGTAATTCCCCTTTCTTTTTCCAGGCGCATCAATTGGCGCCATTGATCCGGATCCCGGTTTTCCGGGACGGTGGCCTTATCCCCCTGGTAATAATAGCAGCCTTCACATTGGATGTTGCACCGCCGCGTCATGTCATAGGTGGATTCCCGGAGAAAAAAATACCGCCGGACGGTTTGCCATTTTTCACGGATTTCAGGGATGGCGAGGATGTCGGAAAACTTCCAGGCTGGGTCCTCCGGTGCCTGAGCAGCGACTGCTTTTTGCTTGCTGAGTTCCAAAACGGTTGCCCTTTAGCTGTTTCAGTAAATGCCTTAATTATGTACCGGTGCCCGCTGAAGCACATATTCCGCAATAAGGTGGATCGTTTTCAGCTTCGGATAATCATCCTCGTCAATGGCGATGCCGTACTCATCCTGAAGCACCAGCGCAACGGTGGCAAGATCCATGCTGTCCACACCGACTTCATCCACAAGGTCGAGATCCGGATCAAAGGTTTGCGGTGTCACATCTTCCAGCTTTAATTCGTCAATGATGATTCGCGCCACTCCTTCAACAACCTCCTGAAGTGTCAATTCCTGCTGCATTGTTTTGCATTCTCCTTGGATTATCGACGATTTGCCGTCTCTGTTGTTATTGCGCCTTTGCATGCGATTTCTTCATCAACGGCCAATTGAAACGAATAGGTCATTGCCTTTCCCGCAACCGGGGATAAAACAATGTTGACGGTTTCACCGGGCCTTATGATTTTTCTGTATTTTGTTCGATTGACTGCTTTGGGAGTCAGTTCCCGGCCGTATGCCTTTGCCGCGACATCCAGAACAATTGCCAGCTGGGCGATCGCCGGCAATACCGGGTTGCCGGGAAAATGGCCGGAAAACCAGGGAGAAGAATAGGGCACAACCACCTCTGCTGAAATGTCCCCCCCAGGCGCCGCTTCGATTTTTTCCAAATTATACCACTTACATTCCATTTACCGCCAGCCATATTTTACACTTTTTCCCCCGAAAAATAAGATCCTTCCCTTTTTATTATCGGAAACCCATAAAGTCAATCCTTCTTCTTGTCAACTTTGACGGCTTCGTTAAAAGTCCAATATCTGCGTTGCGCGCAATCTTTGAAGAATCTCATGTACGGATAAGCACTATCAATTCTTCAAAAATTGCACGCGCCTTGATCTTGAACATTTTACAAAGCCGTCTGAAAACCGATTTTTATCGAGTGTGTCAACTTTGACAAAACCATTCTCAAGTGATCTTTTCTTTCCGGGCGCATCCTCCCCTATCATTCTTTCAAAAAGTATGCTTTAATCGAACGAACCCGAATGAATTGTAATATGTGCTTTTGGGTAAAAAAAATTGCACAAGAACAAAAAAACGCGCCGTCGATAAAAAATTCACGGAACCGCTGTTTGTCAAAAAGGGAAATGCTGCTTACTTTCCGAAAATCTCGCTTGTTGTCCCGAAAGATCGCCGGCATGTCTTTTACCAGGAGAAAAAAACGTTATCAGCTTGTTTTTGCTTTGCTCATGGTTCTGTTTGTCCTTGCGTCAAACGCCGTGGGCGCAGAAAAAGAACTCCCCCTCTGGGAAATCGGGCTGGGGGCCGCCCCCCTCACAATGCCGTCCTACCGCGGCTCCAAAAATCAGGAAATATACCCGATTCTGATGCCCTATATTGATTACAGGGGGGATTTTCTGCGTATCGACCGGGAGGGAATCCGGGGCCTGCTGTATGACAGCAATCGCATCCGGTTTGAACTGAGCGGTGACGGCGCCATCCCCTCTTCTACGGACAACAAGGGACCCCGTCGGGGAATGCCGGACCTTGACCCCATGCTGGAGCTGGGGCCTTCCCTCAATGTCATGCTTTACCAAAGCCCTCGCGCACGGCTCCGCGTACGCCTCCCCGTGCGCGCCGCCATGGCGACGGACTTCAGCACCATATCCCATGAAGGCTGGAAGTTCCATCCGGATATAAACATCGAGGTTGACGAAGCGCTCTGGGGGTGGGATGCCGGCGTTGCCGCAGGCCCCCTGTTTGCGGACAGGGATTATCACGCCTTTTACTACGATGTGCCGGAGCGCTATGCCGAACCCGGATTCAGAAAGAGATACAAGGCTTCCGGGGGGTACAGCGGCACGTCCCTGACGTTTTCCGCGAGTCGCCGATTCGAGCACATCTGGGCAGGCTTGTTCTTTCGCTATGACAATCTCTCCGGTGCGGCCTTCATCGACAGCCCGCTGGTGGAGACCCGGCATTCCTTTATGGCGGGAGTGGGCATTGCCTATGTGTTCTGGACCTCGACCAGCACCGTACCGGCCACGCGCAACGATTTTTAAGGCAAATACACCCCTATCTGCCGCTACTCGTCGCCCACGCGGAACAGCAGGTTGATTTTCAGAAAGACAACCCATTCGTCGTAGGAGAAATCCTGCTCTTCATAATCATAATATCCGGAACTTGAATACCGGCGCTCTTCATAGGTATCGGAATCATTGTACTGGTACCGCAGCCCCAGTTCCGGGCAGATCGATACCACCTTGGGCAGGTTGAAATTCATGCCGGTAACAACGCCGGTGCCCACACTGAAAAAATCCACATTCCCTTTTCTCCAATCATAACGGCCGATGGGCGTATCCCAGTAGCTGTAGCTCAAATGCAGGTGCGGGCCGATCCACCAGCGGAAATTCTCGTTTTTAATGATGCCGAACCCAAAGGTGTTGTCAATGGTGATTCGGTACCCGTCAATACGATAAGGAATATCAAGCGTACCACCGGGAATATCGAGCTTGCTGTAACCGATGTGCAGGCGGTAATTAAACAGCTGGGAGGTTGTTGCATTGCTGTCGAAAACAAAGCCGAACCCTCTTGCGTCAATGTCGATTGATTCATCATACTCGGTAAAGTCGCCGGAACCGGAGGCATACTCAACATATGGGCCCAATCCCACCGCATCGACATGTGCCGGCGCCAGTAGAAAACCGGTAACTGTCAGTAAAAACAGCAACAATAAAAATCGCGTCTTCATGGCGCATCTCCTTTCTGATCGGATGAATGAACGCCGGTTATCATCTGCCGTGCAGATGATAACCGGTCCAAATAGATAGATCTTTAAAAAAGGGTAGAAAAACGATATTATTCAACCAGGCTGAAAGTCAATGCCTTTCTCCTTCACGGATGCAGGATAATGCGACGCAAAAAAACCGCCGCCCTCGGAATGCTTTTTGCCGCCATGATGATCTCGGGATGCATCACCGGCATGATATACTACCCGTCCGGTGAAATCACCAAAACGCCCGCGGATATCGGCCTTCCCTATGAATCCGTTCGTATTGGCACTTCCGACGGCGTCGAGATACACGGCTGGTGGGTGGCCGCCCCGGCAGCACAGCAGACCGTTCTTTTTTTCCACGGCAATTCGGGCAATATCGGCGACTGTCTCGATAGAATCCGGATCATCCACCGCCTTGGATTCAACCTGCTCATTATCGACTACCGGGGATTCGGGGAGTGTAGCGGATCGCCGTCGAGAAAAGGATTGTACCGGGATGCGGATGCGGCAATGGCGTATCTTCTTGAGGAAAAAAACGTCGATCCGGAATCCATAATCCTATGGGGCCGGTCTTTGGGCGGGGCGATCGCTGCAAGGACCGCAGCCGTGCATGACGCCGGCATGCTGATCCTTGAATCCACCTTTACATCGATGCGGGATGCGGCCGACGACATATCTCCCTGGGCTCCCGGGTGGCTGCTTACCAATCACGCCTACCAAACGGCTTCCTACCTGGAGCAAATCGATATTCCATGCCTGGTTATTCACAGCGTGGAGGACGAAGTGATCCCTTTTCATCACGGGGTGCGCCTGTATGAATCCGTCCGGGGGGAAAAAAGATTTCTGCAAATAAACGGTTCCCACAACCGCGGATTTATGGATTCAATGGATGTGTATATCAAGGGTATCCGGGAATTTGTCGGGGATGTGAAAAACCGGCCATGATTTTGCGCGTTGGGAAAGGACTCAAGATTCCGGGATATCCCTTACCGCTGCAAATGAGGGCTCATGGAGCGGGATGAGAATATCCGCGGTCTTTTTGATTTTTTCCATCACATTGTAGGCTTCGTAGGCATTCACGTGCGTTCCCGGCGGAATCACGTCCATTTCCATTCCCAGGATCTCCCGGGGGGGATAAAAATTTTCAAGTATTGTGCAGCATCCGGTGATAATCGCTTTTCCGCCGGATGTTTCAATGATCACAGACAATCCCCCATCGGTATGCGCCGGCGTGTGCATCACGGAGATGCCGTCGACAATCTCCCGGTCTTCGTCGATGGCTTCCATGCGCCCGTCTTCCTCCACCTCCTCGATATAGTCCTCAAGATACCGGTAATCGAGGGGATGCGGATCATGGATGCGGACCAGCTCCTTTGAATGTACGTAAAACCGGGCATTTTCGCACTTGTAATCGTTTTCGCAATGATCGTTGTGAAGATGGGTGTGGATCACGATATCGATATCCGAAGGCGTCAATCCATACAACGCAAGCCCCTCTTCGAAGGTATGGATTTTCCCGCCGATGGCCCGCTCCCGGTCTTCGGACCGGATCGGATGCGCCTCGCCGGTGTCCACAAGGATTTTCCGGTCCCCGCCTTCAATGTACCAGGCATATATCGGTATGGTATAGGATTTGCCGTAATCATGCTGGTATGTCATCATTCCCTTGTCAAAAATTTTCGTCCCCATGACAATGGGATGAATGATGTATTGCGCCACAGTCCCCCTCCCTTCAACGGTTCGATGGTGCGATGATATGGAAAACAGTAATGCGTCATTGCCCTGCTATGAACCGGATTTTTCCTCCGATTTTCCCCCGGTTTTCCCCGAAGCCTCGGCCAGCTTGGCCTCTTTTTCAATAGATGCATACCGTTGTTCCAGCCTGGATTTTGCAAGCCGGAAGCGATGAAGTTCTTCCCCTTCAAGAATGCGCCCCGGCGGAGTCTTTACCGATGTGGGATTGACATCCTTTCCCCTGTGGTGGACCTCGTAGTGAAGGTGCGGTCCGGTAGAAACCCCTGTGGATCCCACGTAACCGATAATATCCCCCTGCGCCACACGCATACCTTTTTTGATGCCGTTTGCATACCGGCTGAGGTGGGCGTACACGGTCTTGTATTCATTGGGGTGCCCGATCCGGACATAATGGCCGTACGACCCGTTCCGGCCGGCATATTCGACGATGCCGTTTCCTGCGGCCATGACCGGCGTTCCCGTGGGCGCGGCAAAATCCAGGCCGCGATGCATCCGGTTATATCCCTGGATGGGGTGGCGCCGCATGCCGTATCCCGAACTCATCCGCGCACCGTCTATAGGGGTCACCATCAGGGTTTTTTTAACGCTTTTCCCCTCTGCATCAAAAAAGTCGGTCACCCCGTCTTCGGCTTCATAGCGGTAAATGGGCAGGAAACGCCCCTGCGTATGAAACGACGCGTACAACACCGCCCCGGATGTAAGCGCCCGGCCGTCTTGATCCAGTTTCTCCTCGTACATCACCTCGATCCGGTCCCCGGAGCGGATATCTCTTTGAAAATCAATGTCAAACGAGTAGGCCCGGATCACCTGTATCAGCACGTCAACGGGCAAATCCGCATCCATTGCGGCCTCGTATAGGCTTGCGTCAATGTCCACCGCTGCCTTGACCGGTCTGGTTTCCAATTCCCGGTCAAATATCCGCGCCAGTAGCCCCTGGTTCGGACAGTCAATCAGCTGCAATTCCCGGTCCACGTTCAACATCAGGCGAAGCCCCTGAAAAACCGGACCGGACTCCCCGCTATCCGCGTTAAACGTGATCCGCAACTCCTGTCCCTGGCGCAATTCCCTGGGATCAAAAACCTTTTCCAGGGCACCGGCCGTCCGGTAGGCCTCCGATGCGGCAAGCCCGGATTCAACAAGGAGGTTTATCATGGTATCGCCGGCGGACACCCGGATGACTTTTTCCTTCAGATGCGCCCCGAGCCGCAGTTCCCATGGATCCATGACCACCGCATCGACGGATTTCTTATTCGCGCTCTTCTCTGCAGAAGGAAGCGCGTCCATCACGAGGGGTGCCGTCCCGGCCGCCTCCCGGGTTTCGCTGTGGAAGACCAGCCAACCGGCCGGCAGAAGCAAAACAGCAAAAATACAAAAAAGAAGCCGTATAATGCCCTTCTTCTGACTGAACCTTTTCCCGGCGCCGCGGATATGCGTCGCCGCGTGAGACCTGTAATCGTAGTGCATGAAAACCGCCCTGTATGGTTTCCGCCGGCGCTCTGCCGACATTAATCCTCTTCTCAACGGGTTTTATACTACCTTATCACCAAAAATTCAAGCGGGCTTTGCCCGATGATCATCAAAGCACCCTTATACCGCCATCTTTAACGAAGCAAAAGACCGCGGCCCTTTCCGCTGATCTTTTTTTAAACCATAACTTTTTGAAATAAAGTCATATTTATGTCTCCATAAAAATGACATCGCCCCTATCGTTGATCGAAAGAGAAAAATATATTATTTTTAAAAAACATATTGATGACAGCCGGACAGATCCCTTTTCTTTCAAAAACGCCGATCCCAACAGGAAATGACAATGGAAGAAAAATCAAAAATGCAGCAGATTGACCCGGAAGCACAGGCGGGAGAAAGCTGGTTTCACCTCGATGTCCATCCCCAGGTTTTTTTCATTTCCGCGGGACTGATCCTTTTTTTCGTGATCATCACCCTCGTCTTTCAGGAACATATGGAAGTCGTTTTTCAGCAGATGCAAAGCGGCATATCGGATTACGCCGGGTGGTTTTTCATATGGACAGTAAACATTGTGCTGGTTTTCATCCTGTCGCTTCTTGCAGGGCGCTTCGGCGACATCCGTCTCGGCGGCCCGGATGCACGCCCCGAATTTTCCACTCTTGGCTGGTTTGCCATGCTCTTTTCCGCGGGCATGGGTATCGGGCTGCTCTTTTACGGGGTTGCCGAGCCCATGTTCCATTACGTGGCAAACCCCCACGTGGAAGCAGGCACGACCGAATCGGCCCGGATGGCCATGGATATCACGTTTCTGCACTGGGGGCTCCACCCGTGGGGGGTCTATTCCCTGGTCGGGCTTTCCCTGGCCTTTTTCTCCTTCAACAAGGGGCTGCCCCTTTCCATCCGGACCGCCTTCTACCCCCTGTTCGGAGAGCGAATCTACGGGTGGACAGGGCACGTAATCGACATTCTTGCCACCGTGGCGACCCTGTTCGGCGTGGCGACGTCTCTCGGCCTCGGGGTGCAGCAGGTCAATGCCGGTCTCGACCACCTTCTGGGGATCGGGCAGTCTCCGACGATACAGGTCTTTCTTATCGGCGGCATTACCATGATTGCCACCTGGTCCGTCGTAAAGGGGCTTGACAAAGGCATTCGCCGGCTCAGCGAAATCAACATTACCATGGCCGGCCTTCTGGCACTTTTCGTTCTTCTGGTCGGACCCACCCTGTTCGTCATGAACGGGCTTCTGGAAAATATCGGGTATTACTTTCAATACCTGCCGAAGCTCAGCACCTGGAACGAAACGTACGAACAGTCCGAATGGCAGCATGGGTGGACAATATTCTACTGGTCGTGGTGGATCGCATGGTCGCCGTTCGTGGGCATGTTCATCGCCCGGGTTTCCCACGGCCGGACCATTCGGCAGTTTATCCTGGGCGTTCTGCTGGTGCCGACATTCATAACCTTTCTGTGGATCACCATATTCGGCAACACCGCCCTTTTCATTGAAATGTTCGGCGGGGGCGGCATTTCGCGGGTGGTACAGGAAAACATTCCCGTATCCCTGTTTGTTCTTCTGGAAAACTTCCCCCTGAGCGCCATCACATCGACCCTTGGCATCATCGTGATCATTACGTTCTTTGTCACGTCGTCGGACTCCGGATCCATGGTCATCGACATCATTACTTCCGGGGGGAATCCCGATCCGCCCGTACTTTCCAGGCTTTTCTGGGCGATCATGGAAGGCGTGGTGGCGTCTGTTCTTCTGATCGGCGGCGGGCTCGTGGCCCTTCAGACGGCCACCATCACCACCGGGCTCCCCTTTGCGGCCGTCATCCTGGGCATGTGCGTGGCATTGTACCGTGGCCTTTCCGAATACGCCGCTCCCAAGGAATTCACCATCGGCGAACGGCCCGCCACCGAGTTCAAGGTCAGGACCAAGCCCGTCCTGAACAAAACCTTCGGCAGGCGGCGGCTCTGGTAAGGGTTGACAGATCCGGAAGGCAGCGCATACGAACCGTAAGGAGGAAAAAACCGTGGACAGGATAAGCCGTTTTTTGATTTATATGCTTGCGGCAAGCCTTTTAACGCTCGGCGGGTCCTGTACGGACACCGCGCCGGACACCGCGCCGGATGCCGCAAAAAGCCAGACCATACAGATCGCCTACACCGACTGGGCATCCTCCGTGGCATCTGCCAACCTGGTAAAAGCGGTTTTAAAGGAAAAACTGGGCATACGCTGTGAGCTGGTATCGATGAGCGCGGACAGAATGTGGGAAGCCGTGGCCGAAGGAGAAGTGGATGCCATGCTTTCCGCATGGCTCCCGGATACCCACGGCCATTACATGGAGAAATTCGGCGGCCGGGTAGTCGATCTGGGGGCGAACCTGGAAGGGACCCGCACGGGTCTCGTGGTGCCGGACCTTAAGATCGGTCGCCTGGCGGCGGGGACCGGCATCCGTAAAGCCTACATTACGATCGATTCCATCACAGAAATGCCGGCCAATGCGGAAAAGTTCAATAACCGCATCATCGGCATCGAGCCGGAAGCCGGCATCATGCGCCAGACGGAAAACGCCATGGACGCTTACGGACTGGGAAATTTCGAGCTGATCAATAGCAGCGAATCCGAAATGATCGACGCCCTTTCACGGGCCATTCAGGAGCAGCGGTGGATCGTGGTCACCGGATGGATCCCCCACTGGAGCTTCGCCCGGTGGAAGCTCAAGTTTCTGGAGGATCCCGAAAATATATTCGGCGCGGAAGGACGGATCCACACGATCGCCAGGATCGGGCTGAAGGACGATATGCCCGAGGCCCTCCGCCTGCTTGACAATTTCCGATGGGAACCCGAAGATGTTGAACAATTGATGCTGTGGATCGAGGACGACAAGGGGCGGTTCCCCTATGACAAGGCCCTTCGATGGATGCGCGCCAACCCGGCCAAAGTTGACGCATGGATGCCCAAAAACGATTCGTAAACCGGTCAGCAAAAGGATTTTCTCATGCTTCAGGACATTTTCTTTCAATACAGAGGCGCCTGTATGATGCTTTTCCAGCGGGAAGGGGAATCCATCTCTTTCCGGGGAACGGCATTCCTGGTCCACCCGGAAGGATATTTCCTCACGGCAGGCCACCTGATAACAGGCCATCAGGAGCTTATGGTCGTTCCCACCGAAGAAACGGAGAATTTTCCGCCGGTCCGCACCGAAACCGTAGCCCCGATCCCGGTCGAAGTCCGGCAGATGGACAGGGAGCGCGACCTGGCGCTGCTGAAGTTCAAGGAGGAAATCGAGATTTCCATGCCGGACCACGTGATAAGCGCCGCCGAACAGATACCCACAGGCAATGCCGTCGCCTGCATGGGATTTTCCTTCGGCTATTACCAGGTCTACAACCAGCTTATAAAGCAGGCCGTAATCTGCTCCAGGCTATCCTCCGGAAACGGCACCCGGATCTTTCTTTTTGACAGCATGGTCCATGACGGCAACCGCGGCGGCCCCCTTATCAACCTCTACGACGGCCGCATCATCGGCGTGGTGGGCGGCCGGTTCGAACTCCAGGAGATTTTGTCCCGGCAGCTCGGAAAAACCTCTGATTTGCCAATCAGGACGGATGTTTCCTACGCTGTCTCCATCGACCACGCCGTGGAACTCATGGAAAAAGAGGGTGTAAATGTCATCTGATCAATCTATGCAAATGAAACCGGAAATGGAAGCACCACAGCGCAACCTGGCCCTCGACCTGGTCCGCACCACGGAGGCGGCGGCCCTTGCTTCCGCGCGATGGCTGGGCAAGGGGGAAAAAGAAGCCGGCGACGAAGCAGCGGTGTCCGCCATGCGCCTGTCATTTAAAGCCATCGATATCGACGGGACGGTGGTCATCGGAGAAGGGGAGAAGGACAACGCCCCCATGCTCTACAAAGGGGAAAAACTGGGTTCCACCAGGGGCCCGAGCGTCGGTGTGGCCGTTGATCCGGTAGAAGGAACCAATCTCCTGGCCTATGGCCGTCCCAATGCCATCTCCGTGGTGGGAGTGGCTCCGGCAGGAACGATGTTTGATCCGGGCCCCAGCTATTACATGAAAAAACTGGTGGTGGGCGTGGAAGCCAGAAATGCCGTCGACCTTGACGCCCCCGTGGCGGACAACCTGGGCAAAATCGCCGATGCCCTTGGCAAGGAGGTGGAGGACCTCGTGGTTTTTGTCCTGGACAAGCCCCGCCATGGAGAATTGATCGCACGGATTCGAAAGGCCGGGGCCCGCATACAGCTTCACACGGACGGGGACGTGGCAGGCGCACTGATGGCCGTGGATCCGAACAGCGAAATCGATGTCATGATGGGGACCGGGGGGACCCCTGAGGGCGTGCTGGCGGCCTGCGCGATCCAGGCGCTTGGCGGGGAGATGCTGTGCCGCCTCGACCCCCAGAAATCAATGGAAAAAAAGGCGCTTGCCGAATGGGGAATGGATCTGGACCGCATCCTGGATGTCAATACCCTGGTCGCAAGCGATGATGTGTTCTTTGCGGCAACCGGCATATCCGGGGGAACGTTTCTGGAGGGCGTCAAATATACGGGCAAAGGGGCCGAGACCCACTCACTGGTCATCCGCGGCAAAACCGGCACCATCCGCTACATCAAATCCCGGCACAACTGGGATAAGCTGATGCGGTTTTCCGCCGTGAAGTACGATTGAAACAGGAACGGCCTCCTGTTTTCACTGGTTTCCAAAGCCGTTGGACCGTTCGCAGTCCGGGCAGTGCCACGTGATCCCGTTGCACGACATGCCCCACAGATTCTCGTGCATGCACGCCTGGCACAGGGCAAACCCGCAGCAACAGGTCCAGGAGAAGGGGGTGACTTCCCCGCAGCCTTGGCATTGACGGTTTGCCGCACGATAGCGATGCCTGCGCCGGTACCGGCCGGACTTTTTTTCAGGGCATTCGACCCTCATTTTCCTCCAATCGCAAAAAACGCGCGGGCGTTTTCCGACAAGAACCTTTTGAGAAAACCGGGATCGTAAATTTCCCCATTGATGAACTTGAGTTCGCGGTCCCACGCATACGGGATATTGGGAAAATCCGATCCGTACATGATCCGGTCTTCCCGCAATTCATCCAGCCGGTACGGAAGCCGGATGGGAAAATAGTCGGCCAGGGCCATGGCCGTATCCAGCCACAGGGTGTCGTATTTTTCAACAAGCGACCGATAGGCGTCGAACTCGTCGATACCAAGGTGCGGCACGCATATGTTCAGCCGGGGAAATGCCCTGAGGACGGCCTCCAGCTTTTCCGCGCTGCACAATTCATAGGGGTCGCAACGATACGCAGTGCTTTTCGGCTCCCGGCTCACATGCATGACCAGCGGCTTGCCTTCAGACTGGCAGGTTTCATAAACGATCTCCATATCCGGCCCGTTCATGTCGAAGCACTGGACATGGGCATGGAGTTTTACGCCTTTCAACCCCTTTTCAAAGGCGTTTTTCAAAATCAAAGGGGTTTCCGGCTCCCCCGGGAAAACCGTGGCCATCCCGGTAATCTGTGACGGAAACAAGCGGCACAGCCCGGTTATGTACTCGTTTAGCTCCTGGGCAATGCCGGGTTTGTGCGCATACTGGAACGCCACGATATGGCCTATCCCCCGTGACAAAAGGTACTCGATCACTGCCTGTGACCCCAGGCGATATCGTATAGGCCATGCGAACTCATCGAACCATGTCCATATGGCGCGAAACAAACCGTCCGGGAAAACATGGACATGACCATCCACGACTTCCGGAAGCCTGTCCGGCACAAAAGCGCCTTCCGCATCGTTTACTGCGCCGAGCCGCATAATCTCTCATCACCTGCCGGTTTCAAGTTGCTGCGTCAAATTGTTGCAAGAGTAATCTGTTTCGTACTATATTGTATCTATATATCTAAATATATCTAAGAGGAGCGACGCCCATGCGACCGGCTTTTCGCATTCTGCTTGCAACCTTACTTTTTGTTCTTTTTGCCGCGGCCGTCCTGCCTGCAGCGGATACGGACACCCGGTCAGCGGACGAAGAACCGTTTCTCGAACACGAAGACCTTTTTCATCT
This sequence comes from Desulfosalsimonadaceae bacterium, assembly GCA_046498365.1. Lineage (GTDB taxonomy): Bacteria > Desulfobacterota > Desulfobacteria > Desulfobacterales > Desulfosalsimonadaceae > B1SED10-16. The sequence continues at coordinate 4,132 of JAWOAV010000008.1, read as the reverse complement.
GTATCAGCCGTATCTCTCCAATATTGGCGGATACAAGCCGGTCTATTTCCTGTTCGCCACGCGGCCGGAGGACACCAAGTTCCAGTTCAGCCTGAAATATCGATTAATCAATCCAGAATCACGGCTTGTTGAAAAATTGCCGCTTCTCGACGGCTTTCATATCGCCTATACCCAGACCTCCTTCTGGGACGTGGGAAAGGATTCAAAACCCTTTGACGACACAAGCTACAAACCCGAATTTTTCTTCCTGTCCTCGAATTTTTTTTCCGGCCGCACCAGCTCGCATGTCTTTTTTCAGACCGGCTACGAGCACGAATCAAACGGGCAGGCCGGGGATACGTCCAGGAGCACGAACTATCTCTACATAAAACCGATTTACGTGTTTTTCCATAAAAAAAGCAGCCTCGGGTTTCAACTTGCCCCCAAAATATGGACCTATTTCGCCAACACCGACAGAACCAACCCGGATATCGACGAATATCGCGGGTATTTCGACCTGCAGTTCAAATTCGGCAGGGCCGATCTCGCCGTATTGGATACGCACTGGCGATGGGCGAAAAAGGGTCATTCGATCCGCATGGACCTGACTTATCCCCTGGATCATTTGATCAAGGCAAACCCCCAGCTGTATCTGCATGCACAATACGTAAACGCCCTGTCCGAAAGCCTGCTCGATTACACCGAACGCAAAGAAGCCTTTCGGATCGGGATTTCCATCGTCCGGTAGCACAAGGGCAAAAAATCGGCGCGGAATCGTCACATCTGCAGGCGTTTTTTAAGCGCCGCCAACGCCTCTTCGACCGATTCCACCTTTATGGTGGTCATCCCCATTTTGCGGGCGGGTTTCAGGTTCCTGCCGATATCATCCAGAAAAACGGCTTCTTCGGGGGCAACCCCCAACTTTTCCAGCACCCGTTCATACATGCGGGGGTCCGGCTTTGCCAGCCCCTCCCGGCTGGACTCGACAAATACGTCGAACTCCTTTTTAAAATCGGAAAGCAAAGCAGAGATATCATCATCGGCAACCCAGTTGTTGGTAAGGGCGGCCGTCAAAATGCCGGATTTTCGGATTTGCCGGACCATATCCAGCATTTCCGGTCTGACCCGCAGGTAATGGTTGATGGCGCCCATGATTTCCCGGCTGGAGATGTCCGCTCCGGCGCTTTGGAGCTCCCGGTCAAAGGCCTCAAAAAAATCCTCCATGGGGATTTCACCGCGCTCCAGGCGGGCCCAGGCCCCCTGCGGACCGGCCTCACCGATAAGCCGGTTGATAAAATCCGGTTCAAGGCCGTGTCTTTTTTCAAAATCCGCCAGGATTTCCATGGGAGAATCGAGCACAACCCCGCCGAGATCGAATATTACCGCCTTTATATCCATTTTTCATGCTCCGCTTGATGAGATCGGTTCTACAGTTGCTCCGGTAAAATAAATTCACGAAGCGGAATGTCGTTTTTTATGAATAAAATTGACCATCTGCGTAGTGACCAGGGACACCACCTCTTCCGGCAGAAAGGCTGAAGACGCCATTTTCATCGCCCTTTCCGTGAGATCCCTGGCGCTTTGGCCGGGATCGCCGGTTTGGTCCAGCGATGCTTCAATAAGGCTGCGCTGGGCCGCTGCCGCGGCAATGGATTTTTCAAGAAATTCTTCTGCGTCTTTTCCCGTCCTGGCCCCATAATGCTCGGCCAGCTGAACGGCTATGTCATAGGCGGCCATTTTCTCAAGGCTCTGTTGATACTTGTCAAAATCCGAGTTGGCCGCCGTAAAAATTTCACCATCTGCAGAAATGCCTGCGGCATCCGAGGTAAACATGGCCTTTTCCTCGGGTACATAAACCGCGATGGAGCAGGGGGAATGCCCCGGAACTTCGATAATCTCAAGCGAACAATCACCGCATGTCAGCTTCTGCCCATCGCAAAGGACCTGATCCACCGCGATGCCCTGAAAGGCTTCAACACCAAGGGATTCCAGCTTTTTGGCCATATTGGCGCGCTCGATGAGCACCTGATTCATAAACCGGATATTTTCAATCACCCGGGGGTCGGCCAACTTGTCCTGCGCCGCCTGCGAAGCGGCAACGACCACCCAGGGCCACCGCTTTTTGAAAAAGCCGGCGATACCGCAGTGATCAAAATGGGAATGGAGCAGCAGTATCCGATGTATTTTTTTTTCATCCATATTGAATTGTTCGATTTGCTCGATCACATCCGGGATGATATGAACCATTCCCCCACCCAGCAAAATCGCCTCATCACCGCCGTCCAGGTGGTATATACACGCCTCCCTGCGCCCCAGAAGCGTGATTCTGTCGGTTATTCTCCCCGGTTTCTGCACAATCATGGCCGGCTCCCCCACGGTAATTCACGGTTAACAATTTTCCATATTTTTTTCTTATCTGAATAGTATATCATGTTATACTGATTGCAGCAAAGAACAACTGCAAAAGGCGCATCCGGATCGATTCATTTTACCTTCGGAAAAGGATTCCCACAAATGCCCCTGTCCGTCATCGACCTCTACCGTGATGTGCTGCCGCAAACCAACTGCGGGGATTGCGGATATCCGACCTGCATGGCATTCGCCGGCATGGTGGTTTCCGAAAAGCTGGCGCTGGAAAACTGCCCCCACCTCGATGCCGAAACCCTGGAAAAAACCAACCGGGAACTCCAGGCCCAGTACCGGGAAGGAAAATGGCTCAAACGCGACATGGCAGCAGACGCTCTTGAATGGGCAAGAAAGCGATGCGCCTCCATGAAGATCGAGGACCTGCCGGAAAGGATCGGGGGGGAGATCATTGACAATTCGGGCCAAAAAGCCCTTGAACTCCCCTATTTCAATGATTCGGTGATCATTGGCAGGGACGGCATCGTCAACAGAGACGGCTCCCCCATTACCCGCAATGAACAGGTATTTCTATACATCCACATGGCCCAGGGGGGGAGCAAGACGCCCACCGGAAAATGGAAAAGCCTGAAGGAGTTTCCCAATACCGTATCCAAGGTGGTTTCCATGGTTGCGCACGTGGAAAAACCCCTCGTGGAAAAATTTGCCGGCAACATCGGCGAACTGAAAAAGAGGGCGGAGAAGATCGGCGGCATTGACAAGACCGGCGAATATGACACCGCCGATCTCGCCGTTTTCTTTCAGGTCCTTCCCCGGATTCCGGTAATGCTCGTGTTCTGGGATGCCCAACCCGAAGACGGCTTTGGCGCCGAGGCCAAACTGCTTTTTGACGAAACCATCCCCTTGCATCTGGACATCGAATCCATCATGTTTTTAAGCGAACGGTTGAAAGAACTGCTTTTGCCGGCATGACCGGCCCTCTTCAATCCCCTGACAGGAAATTTTATGAAACCGAAAATTCTGCTCACCGGCGCCACCGGGTTCATCGGAAAACGCCTTTTGTACAAGCTCGACCAAAGCGGCTACCGGGTCCGCTGTCTGGTGAGGTCTTCCGAAAAAGGCTCTTTTGTCCTCCCCCTTGAAAATGAACCGGAAATCGTCTACGGCGACATCCTGAAGCCTGCAACCCTTGATGGGGCCCTGGAGGGGATCGAGACCGCCTATTACCTGGTTCATTCCATGGGAGGGCGAAGCCCCCGGAAATTCCTCGAATTTGAAACCAGGGACCGAAAAGCCGCGCAAAATTTCATAACCGCCGCGGACAATGCGGGTGTGCTATTGAATAGACAGATCGTCGCCGCAGCAGGCAGATCGCCTATAATGAAGAGCACGCGATAACTCCGCAGACAATTGTTAAGCCGATTCGCGCTTTGCTTGGAGCGACTCTGGTCGCAGATGAGGAAGAGCGCTCCATTGGAAAAGAGATAACTGTAATGACGCGGGCCGGGCGGCGCAAAGCAATTGAGAAACTGCGCCGGGAAATGCAGCAGGCCTCGCGGGAGCTGGCGTTTGAGCGAGCAGCGGAACTGCGTGATATGGTTTTTGAACTCGAAAAACAACTCTAACAGGAATAACATAATAAGTCAGAAATGATCTTATCGAGGTGAGATTTTTGTCAGCAGGAGAAATAATAATTCGCGGAGCAAGGGAGCATAACCTTAAAAATATAAATTTATCCCTGCCCCGTAACCAGCTAATTGTTTTTACAGGATTAAGCGGTTCAGGCAAA
>JAWOAV010000221.1:0-4823 GCA_046498365.1 Desulfosalsimonadaceae bacterium | reverse complement strand
GAAAAATCATAATGATTAAGGAGAAAGAAAAATGAAGATCAAGGTATGTTTAATGGCTGTTATTGCCCTTCTTGCTGCATCGTTTACGGCTAGCGCGGCAACGATTTTAGAAAAAGACGGTACGAAATTAAGTCTAAAAGGGGATTACCAGATCCAGCTTCGGCAGGATATTGGAGAAGATGAAGACCTGTACGTCGATTATGACGATCTGACCGTCACCTTTGACGCGAAACAGGAGCTGGACTACGGGTGGACGGCATTTGGCGTGTTGAAAATGGACTGGAAAGGGCAGGCCCACGGCGATGTGGACAACGCCGTGGATGAAGGCTTTGTCGGCGTTGATTTTGGCATGGTTGCCGTTTCCATGGGCCGTCTTGACTGGGGCTCGGACGATTTCGAGGTGGAAGAAGCCATTGAATTCGACGGCGGCTTCGCTGTTCCGGAAAGTGGGGGTAGTGACAGCGCTCGCGTCGATGTGGACCTTGATGTCGTGAAAGCGGCGTTATCCGGCGATCTTGAGGTGGAGGACAATGAATCCGCCGCCGAGGCATACATTTATACCGGTTTCAAAGGCCTTGAGGCCGGCGTATTGTACCAGAATTACAAGGATAACGCGGACGCCGATTCTCTGGATACCATCGGCGTGCGCGCCGGCTACGATGTTGGCCCGGTTTACCTGGCTGCGGATTACACGACCAACGACGACCAGGACAACGTGAACGCAGTGGTGGTGGTGCCGATTTTGAGCAAGACCAAGGTCGCCCTGGGCTACGGCCTGGAATCTCCCGATGACAGCGCAGCGGATGACATCAACAGCTGGTACGCCAATGTGGTTCACAAGCTGGGCGGAGGCGTCAGTGTTCATGCCGAAATCGGGGATACCGACGAAGACGGCACGGACATGGGCTATCTGGCCGGCCTGCGGTTCAAATTCTAGCGAGACCGCTCACTGCCAAAGCCGATATCTAAAAAAACAATCAGCCGGGGAGGCGTTCCCCGGCTTTTTTTATAGGCGCCCGATACCCGGAACGCCTGATTGGCTGGCTCTATAAGCTGTTTGGTAAAAGCACAATAATGCTTGCCTCTGTATTTCTCCTATAATATACATCTGGATCAGACAGGATGATAACGCAATGCAAAAGCAGGCGTTGTTATGACAGCAACCCGCATTCCCAGGAGGTTTACGTTATGGCCCACAGGCACGATCATGAAGATCATCATGACCACCATCACCACAAACATGACCATGGCCACGACCACGATCACGACCATGACAAACCCTCGGAAATGGCATTTCCCGAAAAGATGGAAAAACTGTTGAACCACTGGATAAAACATAACCGGGAGCACGTGCAGACCTACCGGATGTGGGCTAAGCGGGCGGCTGATGCGGGGATGGGGGATATCGGCACGTTGATTGAAGAAGCCGCTGAAATCAGCGGAAAAGTGGATACAGCCCTTGAAAATGCCCTGGAAAGACTGAAAGGCCGGTAATGATTCCGCCAAAAGCCGTGGTGGGGGCCCCTGCTGCTGCAATGGCGCTTTTTTTGCCGTCGCCCGGGCGAATAATGGTAAAAGCGTATATCACAGCCGCTGGATGAGATAAAGATATGCCGGCAGCCGGCAAAGGGTCTTAAACTGATTAAATGCGCTGAGCAGGTCTTCCTTGGCGCCGATATTTTCAAGGGGGGAAAGGTAGATGTCCCCCTTGGGGTAGAAATGGTCCAGCCGGTTTCTCGTCAAGGAGACGATCGATGGAAGGTGCGCATCCGGAAGGTCCTCCCCGATAACGAAGTTCGCACTGATTTCGATGTTTGGAAATCTCCGGTTGATTTCGATCATGCGCGAAAATGCCGCGGAAACCTTTTCGGTGCTCAAAGGCTTTTTCAAATACGCCAGGGTTTCCGGGTCTCCGGATTCAAGACCGATGTTGATGTAGATAAAAAAGGGGAGGCGGTTGAGCCTGGCAAAAGCCTCGTCGTCCGTGCGCAGTATTGCGTCCGCACTGCCGAACAGGAAAAGGCGGGGCTCCTTCATGACCGAATTTTCGATTTCCAGGATTTCAAAAGCCTTTTCGGCTGCATAGCAAACGGTTTCGGCCCCCGCGAAAAGCGCGTCATGCTCCCCCAGAAATACCGAATTGTAATTGACAAGGTCCCTTCCGTAAAACTGCTTCAACGAATGCAACTGATCCGTGATGCTTCTGCGGGTCCGCACGCTGAAGCCGTTTCCGGATTTCACCCGGCAGAAACCGCAGTTGTATAGGCAGCCGTCCGCAATCGTCACCGGGATGACGTCATATTCCACGTGGCGGGTATCCGGCGGGAGCACCGAGACCGGACCCCCGATGATGCCGTGAAGTTTTTCCCCCCTGTTTTCGAGCACCTCCTGGGTCATGGGACGGATCTGTTTCATGAAACGGGCCGCCGGGTCCGGAAGATCAGCCGTGTCAATGTACTTCAGTCTTTCCAGAAGATCTTGCCATGCCCGAAAAGCTTTCGCTACTTCCCGGCTGTTGAACTTGCCGTGTCCGAAAATGGTGTTGGTCCGGTAGTCCAGGCAAGGGATGTAGTATTCCCCCGTATAATTGAATGCCCCGTTGTAGCCGCCGGCGGAAAAATAGGCCCAATCGTTCCCGGCGCTTCGCTTGAGCCATTCGGCTGTTTCCAGCCATCCGCCGGCGCGCCCCTGGATGGTTTTGATCTCCCCGTTCCGGTTGAACCCGAAAATGTGCTCCCGCGTTCGTATCTGCCCATAACGGCCGTAGCGCAGAGGGTAGCTGATTTTGATATAGCGATCGGCCCCTTGTTTTTCCGGCTCGATTGCAAGGCCGGGCAGGTTGTATATGGTCATTTTTTCGTCGTTGTCCCTTTTGTCCGTCCCGGGGCAGGGAAAATCGGGCCTTACAAGGCCCGGATAATATCCCCGGGTTTGCAGGCATCCGGTCTTTCAAGCACCAGGGTCGCCTTATCGTTGGGCTGGGCTGCCGCCGCGTCGAAATCGGCATCCGTAGTGATCCGCAGCACCTTGTTTTTTCGGGCCGGGCCTTCCCGGCCGACGACCTCGACAGGACCCTCCTTCAGGATTCGGTTTTTAATATCCACGACAATTTCACAATCGCCATTCGTTTGGAGGATTTTACCGATATAGCGATGATCGTGGTTGCGTTTTCCCGTGTCATACACGGGGATGGTGCCTTCTGTGTCGTTGCGGTAAAAACCGGTGGAATAGCCCCTGTAATTGATTGCGTCGAGTTCACTGCGCCATGCTTCATCGACCCGGTAGCGGGACGGGTCTTCATAGTAAGCGTCAATGGCGTGGCGGTAGGTTTTGACGGCGGCCGCGATATAGTTCAGCCCCTTCATGCGCCCCTCGATTTTCAGGGACGCGATGCCGGCTTCGATCATTTCCGGGACATGGTCGATCATGCACAAATCTCTTGCCGAAAAGAAATATGCCCCGCGATTGTCCTCATATACAGGCATATATTCGCCGGGGCGCGTTTCTTCCACAAGAAAATATTTCCACCGGCAGGCATGGGCGCACAATCCCCTGTTGCCGTCCCTGCCGGCCAGGTAATGGCTCAGGAGGCATCTGCCGGAAACAGCGACGCACATGGCGCCGTGAACAAACGCCTCGACTTCCACCGGCACGGATGACGCGATTTCCCTGATTTCCGAAAGCGCCAGCTCTCTTGCCGCGTTTATCCGTTTGGCTCCGTGATTTGCCCAGAAGCGGGCGGAAAGGACGCTCGTGGTGTTAGCCTGCGTACTCACGTGAATGTCGGCACTGTCTCCCATCACCTCTTTTGCTGCCATGAAAATCCCCGGATCGGCAACAATGACGGCATCCGCCCCGGTTTTTACGATCTGTTCCAGGTGCCGGTATATTGCGGCGCGTTCATCATTTCTCGCAAATACGTTGCAGGCGACATATACATTCACCCCGCGGCGGTGGGCGCAGGCAACGGCATCGGCTATTTCTTCCGTTGTGAAATTGCCCGAATGGCGCCTCAGGCTGAATTCCTTTCCTCCCAGGTAGACTGCGTCCGCCCCAAAATGAATGGCGGCCTCCAGTTTTTCAAAATTGCCTGCCGGCGCCAGCAGTTCGATTTTCTTGTGGTCCATGAAATCGGATTTTTCCATTGTTGACTGCGATTCGGTTGCCGAAAAAGATGTTTTTCTTTGGAATACAAAAAACCCGTTGCCGGAGTCAATATGGAAATGTCCGAAAACGGGTTTGATTTGTGTGCCGACGGAATACAACATCCGCCGTTGGCCGGCTTCAGTTGGTTTACGCGCTGCCGGCCAGACCGGTTTGCGCAAAGAAACGATTTACTCGTTTACAAAACCTTCAAACCGAATGTTCAGGTTTACATTTACGGTCAGCCCCTGGTCCGACATGCCCTTGAAAAGCTGCGCCAGAATGTTCTGCAGGGTATTGCTGGAAAAAGCGGTTCCAGCCGTGGTCTTTGGCATTCTGCTCTGTTTGGCTGCCGAGGCACTGGCCGCCTGCCGGGTCCTTGTATAGCTCGTTCTGGCAGAGGGCTGCTTCAAACGGGAAGCCTTTACATACTTTTTCAGGCCGGGGCTTTTCGCAAGTGCATCTTCGAGAGTGAATCGGTTTTTGCCGGTTTTGCGCGTCAGATCATAGATCTGTGTCGGCTCCAGTTCGAAGATTTCCGTCACCAGGTTGTACGTATACCCTCTTGACGTTTTTTTCTTCTGGATGAAAAATCCGAGGTCGCACTTTTCGCTGTTGCTCAATTTGGCGAGAATACTGGCGATATCCTGAATTTTCATCTTTTTTCCGGAAAGCTCGGA
>JAWOAV010000188.1:0-40255 GCA_046498365.1 Desulfosalsimonadaceae bacterium | reverse complement strand
TGGGCGACAACGTCGGTTCCATCCGGAAATTCTTCTTCATCGACCACGTACACGTAGTCAATCACCGGCCCTTTGATCAAGGGCAGGTCGTTTTCCGTCTTTCCTTTTTGCTGCCCCCCCTCTTCGGCATGCGACGGGGCGCCGATTTCCGGGATCAAACCGTCGTCAAACATTCTCAACCCGTCAAGAATGATCTCCATGCGGCTTTTCTTGATCACGGGATCGCACGTCACCTCTTCCTGGATAAATTCAAACTCCGCGTTCGTCCACCCGAAAAAGTCGTTCAGGGCTTCGATCCCTTTGCGATCTCCGCATTCCGCATTGATCGGGTTGCCCTCTTTAATATATATATACCCTGGTTCTTCCACCGGCTCGCACATCAGTTTGACAATTCCTGTGCTGCCGCTGGTGCCGAGCTGCTGTAACAGTTCGCCGAGTTCTATAAATGCAATGCTGCCTTTCAATACCACTTTGGATGTCATTTCGCCTAATCCTGTGCCCACTTGAATTTTCGTTGAAGATCCCGAAGGGTCAGCTTCATACAGGCGTTCACCGTTTCACCCACGCCCAAACCGTTAACGGCACTCGCTTTGAAGGACGGCACTTTCAGCTGACGATTCAGTTCGGCCTCCATCTGTTCAACCGGCATAAGGGGCAACCCCTCGCTCTCTAAATCCCGCTTGTTGTATTGAAGAACAAGCGGAATTTTGTTAATCCAGAGTCCCATTTTTTTCAGATTTTCGTGCAGGTCTTTCAACGAAAGCATATTTTTTTCACGCCTGACTTTCAGCGAATCGGCTACGAACACAACGCCGTCCACCCCCCGCAGAACCAATTGCCGGGTAGAACGGTACTTGACCTGTCCGGGAACGGTGTAGAGCTGCACCTTGACATCACAACCCCTGATTTTGCCCAACCCCAGCGGCAGGAAATCAAAAAACAGCGTCCTGTCCCCCTGGGTGTCGATGGAAATCATTTCACCGGTAACCTGTTTTTTATAGGTGTCATGAATATATTGCAGATTGGTTGTTTTTCCGCAGCGGCCGGGGCCATAATACACGATCTTACATTCAATTCGCCGGTCTTTCAGGTTTATGTTGGCCATTCGATTATGCTCCGTAACCTCTTCGGGTTGAAAACAAAAGGCGGCATCCGGTATAATACTTATGAGAAGGTTAGAATTTTCAGATTGATGCTGGCGTCACCTTTATGCGGTCCGAAATCAATGGTTCTGTTAAGCTGTACATAGACAGTGCCGGAATACGACCCGATGGGGGAAGAAAACCCCACTTCCCTGACCGTGTCTCCTGCCTGAAGCGCCTCGGAAATTTCGGGTTTATTCCGGGGAGCCACTACATTCAGTCGTATCCCGTGCTGGAAGTTGACATTCAGCCTGGTCTTTTCGCCTTCACCCGGCCCTTTCGGCAAACGCAGCCGAATAGCGGCAATATCGCAGACATCACTTGCACTGACTTCCGATTCCGGTTCCTTCAGGCGGTCAAGCCCGCCATGGTTACCTGCTTTTGCGGCTTTGGCCTGCTCCTGCATGTATTTTATCAGATTATTTCTGTCTTCCATGGTAAAACGATTGTCCGACTCCCATTTTTGAAGCATGTGAAGGGCTTCTTTTTCCCCTTTATATTCAAGGCCGTATGCAATCATTTTTTTTGCTGAATCCATTCGTAAATGCTCCAGGTCAAGCAGTCTTTCAAAGGCTTCAATGGCCGCATTGTATTGACCGAACCCGGCAAGGGCGATCGCTTCCCCCAGCAGGGAGGACCCTTTGACTTCCGGGTCATCGAGTGAGAACATGGTGCGCATGACTTTACGGGCTTCTTCCGAAACCTCGGGCAGGTCCTGCTCTGCAAGGAAGGCCTTGAGTTCCTTTTCCACCGCTTCGATTGTGCCTTGGACCTTTTCCAGCAGCGATTCCTTGTTTTTTACATTCTCCAGGCTGCGAATATTTTTCTCCACTTTTCTGTATTGCTGCAATGTTTCTTCCAGCAACCCCTGCTGTCTGTAGAGTTCGGCTTCTTTGAGCATGCTCAAAATTTTGGACTTTGCGTTCATAATGGCGTATGCCTTAAAGCAGAAGGTTCAATGTGTAAATACGAAATCGCTTTTGTTGAATTGATTTCCGGGTGCAGAACCTGAAGGCAGAACAGTGAGGGCTTGGAAAACCGGCCTTCCGATAAACGATTCAATAGTACACGTAAATCGAAATGATCTCAATAAATATTTCCTTTTGACAGTCTGCCCGCTGTCGATAAAGTACTACTTTCTGCTTACCGAAAACGCGAACCAATGTCAAGATACTGTTCTCACTCATACAATGCGATTCTTTTTCCGAACCGTTATAAAAAAATTGGATTTTTTGACGGACGGGTGGTATCTCAAGGATATAAGATGAAACTGAAGAGATACTTGTAAACAAAGAAAATGGATATCGAAGGAGATCATGATGCAAAAAAAAGTGACCGTTGTTGGTGCGGGCAATGTGGGCGCAACAGCCGCCCAGAGACTGGCTGAAAAAGCCTTGTGCGATATCGTGCTGGTGGACATCGCCGAAGGGCTCCCCCAGGGGAAAGCGCTCGATCTCGCAGAGGCGGCCCCCATAGAAAAACATGACAGCCGCCTTCTCGGCACAAACGATTATACACAGACCGCCGGCTCGGATATCGTGATCATAACGGCCGGAATCCCGAGAAAACCGGGCATGAGCAGGGACGACCTGATCAGGACCAATGCCGGCATCATGAAAAGCGTCGTTGAAAACGTCGCGAAACATTCCCCGGAGGCAATACTTATTATTGTCTCGAACCCCCTGGACGCAATGTGCCATGTGGCGTATGAAACAAGCGGCTTTCCCAAGAACCGGGTGATCGGTATGGCCGGCGTGCTCGATTCCGCACGTTTCCGGTGTTTTATAGCGGAAGAATTGGACGTATCCGTTGAAAACACCCATGCGTTCGTCCTTGGCGGGCACGGGGACACCATGGTCCCTCTTCCCAGGTATTCAACGGTTGCGGGCGTTCCCATTACGGAAATGATGGAAAAGGATCGCATTGATGCCATCGTTGAGCGAACCCGGAACGGAGGGGCGGAAATCGTGTCCCTGCTGAAGACGGGGAGCGCATTTTACGCACCGGCATCGGCTGCGGTGGAAATGGCCGAATCCATCCTCAAAGACAGGAAAAAAATACTTCCCTGCGCGGTTTATCTCGAAGGAGAGTACGGCATAAAAGGCCTGTTCATCGGAGTACCGGTCAAGCTGGGGAAGAACGGGATCGAAAAAATCATTGAAATCACGCTCACTGGCGATGAAACGGAAGCACTGATGAAATCCGCGGATGCCGTACGGAAACTCGTGGACGATATGGCGAAGCTGTAAGCCGGTCGACTGATTTTTCGAAACTTCCCTGCAGATGGGTTCCAGTCTTCCGGGATGCAGCCAGGCAATTCTGCCTCCCGGGAGACTTCCCGACGCTGTCATACGACTTCGGAGGGCGGGCCTTCGTCCCCAAGCGCCGAGAGCAGATCCGCAGCGGCTTTCCGGTTCATCCCGGGCAGGGCCGCGATTTCAGTCAGGGCCGCCCGGCGGATGCTGTCGATGCTTTCAAAATGCTTCAAAAGCACTTTTTTCCGCTTTTCCCCGATACCGCGGACCGTATCAAGGGCTGACTGCATGCCCCGGGTTTTTCTCCGGCTCCGGTGAAAAGCGATTGTATAGCGATGGGCTTCATCCCGAATGCCCATGAGAAAGAAAAGCTGGTCGGATTGCTTTGAAAAATTGACGGGATTGGCGCGGCCGGGAATAAATATCTTGTCTTCCGGCTCCTTTTTGTTTTCGTTTTTTTTGGCAATGGCGATCACGGGGATCCGGCTTTCCAGGCCCTGTTTCGTCAAAATGGAAACCGCAATGTTCAATTGACCCTTTCCGCCGTCGACGACCAGCAGGTCGGGGAGCACCTCCTCTTTTTCCGTTTTTGAAAACCTTCGTCCCAGCACTTCCGCCATGGCCGCGTAATCGTCCTGCAGAGCCACGTTTTTCAGCCGGTATTTCCGGTAATCCGATTTTTTGGCAATACCGTCTTCAAAGACAACAATGCCCGATACCAGATCTTTTCCCGCCAGACCGGAATTGTCAATGCACTCGATGCGTGACGGAAAACAAGGGAGTCCCAGTTTGCGCTGAAGCCCGGCCAATGTCCGGCCGGCGGACCGGGCTTCTTCGGTGATCGATTTCAGCCGGTCCGCTGCATTGTCCGCCGCCATAGCCAAAAGCCTGGCCCGGTCCCCTCTCACGGGGCGGCGTATTTCGACTTTCCGACCCTTGATTTCAGAAAGCCACGCAGAATACAGGGGTGCCTCCTCGATGGTCGTGGCGACCAGGATTTCACCGGGCACCATCCCGGCGTCTTCATAGTGCTGGCTGATAAAAGCGCGCAAAAGCTCCCCGTCCCCGGACAACGGATCACGGAGCGAATAGTCCTTCATCCCCTGGAGGTGTCCGTTTCGGACCTTGAGGAGCATGATCACGGCAACTTCGTCGGAACGCGCCACGGCAACTGCATCCCGGTCGACGAAATCGGTGGTCACGGCCACCTGTTTTTCGATGGTCTGACGGATGGCATGCATTTTGTCCCGGAGCACGGCGGCGGCTTCATAATCCTGTCTGTCCGATGCGGCACGCATCTCGGTTCTTACCTTGCGAACCAAATCTTCTGCCCGGCCGGAGAGGAACATCTTTACTTCATTGACAATCTCCTGGTACCGGTTTGCATCCACGCTGCGGCAGCAGGGGGCAAGGCAGGCATTGATCTGAAAATTGAGGCACGGCCGCCGCCTTGGCCGAAGATTCACATGCCGGCATTTCCGGAGTTTGAAATTCCGGTTGATGAGCTTTATCGTTTCCCTCACAGCGCCCGCAGATGAATATGGACCGAAGTAAAGCGCCCCGTCCTTCTTGATTTTCCGGACAACGGTCAGGTTGGGATACCTCTGGGTTGTATCGAGGCGCAAGGATGGATATCGCTTGTCATCCTTCAGGATCACATTGTAGCGCGGCCGGTGGCGCTTGATCAGGTTGGACTCCAGGATCAGGGCCTCGTTTTCCGTTGCCGTTAAAACAATTTCAAAATCGGTGATCTGTTTTACCAGGACTTTGGTTTTGGGATCCATGCTGCCGGTTTTGGAAAAATACGAAGACAGCCGGCTTTTGAGACTGGCGGCTTTCCCGACATAAATCACTTTGCCCCCCGCATTTTTCATCAGGTAGACGCCGGGACTTTTCGGGACACCGGCAAGCCGGGCACAGATGGCATCCGGGACTGTTGCAGTCCCCTCTTTTATATTTTCTGCTTCAGGGTTCGATGGATGAGTCAAGGTCGAATACCATTAATTTCCTGTACGCGTTTACCTGGTCCCGCAGGGACGCGGCCTTTTCAAACTCGAGATCCCTGGCCGCCTCGTGCATCTGCTTTTCAAGGGAGCGGATCTTTTTGTCCAACTGCCCTGCATCCCCGTATTCGGTCAATTTTTCTGCGATCTCCATGGTTTGCGAATCCACAGGAAGCGGATACACGGATTCAAAAACGGAAAACAGCGACTTTTCGATGCCCGACGGGGTGATATGGTGCTTTTCATTATAGGCTGTCTGAATTTTTCGACGGCGGTTCGTCTCGTCCATGGCGTATTTCATGGCAGGGGTCACCTTGTCCGCATACATCAGCACCATCCCGTTGATATTTCGGGCCGCCCGGCCCACGGTCTGGACAAGCGAACGATTGGATCGCAGAAATCCTTCCTTGTCCGCATCCAGGATGGCCACAAGGGAGACCTCCGGCAGGTCGAGCCCTTCCCGAAGGAGGTTGATGCCCACCAGAACATCGAATTCACCGGAACGAAGCTCCCGGATAATTTCGATCCGCTCGAGCGTTTTAATGTCCGAGTGAAGATACCGGACCCGGACGCCCAACTCGGCGTAATAATCGGTCAGATCTTCGGCCATCCGCTTGGTGAGGGTGGTAACCAGCACCCGCTCATTTTTGGCCACCCTGCGTTTGATTTCCGCCAGCAGATCATCCACCTGGTTCGTTGCGCTGCGAACGAGGATTTCAGGATCGATCAGCCCGGTGGGGCGAACGATCTGTTCCACGATCCCCCCGTCCGACTTGGTCAGCTCTTTTTCCGCCGGCGTGGCCGATACATAAATGACATCATGGACGCGGGCTTCGAATTCCTCAAACCGTAGCGGGCGGTTGTCCAGAGCGGAGGGAAGCCGGAAGCCGAAATCAACCAGCGTTTTCTTCCGGGAGTAGTCGCCGTTGTACATGCCGTGAATCTGGGGCAGACCGATATGGCTTTCATCGATAAACAAAAGGAAGTCATCGGGGAAGTAATCCAGCAGCGTCGGCGGCGGCTGGCCGGGATTGCGGCCAGTGATATGCCGCGAATAATTTTCAATGCCGTTGCAGTATCCCAGTTCCAGGATCATCTCCATGTCGTACCGGGTGCGCTCCTCGATTCTCTGTGCCTCAATAAGTTTTCCCTGATGATGAAACCAGTCGACGCGTTCTTTGAGCTCCGCCTGGATGGATTCAATAATATGCCTGCGGCTCCGGCGCTGGGTCACGTAGTGGCTCGCCGGGTATATGGTGATATGGGCATGTTTTTTTTTAATATTCCCGGTGAGTGGATCGATTTCCGCAATGGCTTCGACATCGTCGCCGAAAAATTCGATGCGGACCGCAAGGTCCTCCTCGTAGGATGGAAAAATTTCAACCCGATCCCCTCGAACCCGGAACACGCCGCGGTAAAAGTCCATGTCATTTCTCTGGTACTGCATCTCAACGAGCGCGGAAAGGAGCTTATCACGGTTCATTTCGCTGCCTTTCCGGATATCGATCCTCATGGCCAGGTAGTCTTCGGGGGCGCCAAGGCCGTAAATGCAGGATACGGATGCTACGACGAGGACATCTTTTCTGGAAAGAACCGAGCGCGTGGCGGAATGGCGCATCTTGTCGATCATTTCATTGATCGAAGAGTCTTTCTGTATATATGTGTCAGATACGGGGAGATACGCTTCCGGCTGGTAATAGTCATAATAGCTGACAAAATATTCAACCGCGTTGTCCGGAAAAAAGGAGGCGAACTCGTTGTAGAGCTGCGCGGCAAGCGTCTTGTTTGGGGCGATGACCAGGGCAGGTTTTTGAAGTTGTTGAACAATATTGGCCATGGTGAAGGTTTTGCCGGATCCGGTTACCCCCAGCAGCACCTGGTGATGTTTCCCTTCTCGCACACCCTTGCACAATTCGGTTATGGCCGCAGGCTGGTCGCCTGTCGGCGTCATGGTGGATTGCAACTGAAATGTTTCGTGTTCCATGTTTTATGAATTCATGCTCATAGAATAAATATCGCTTTTGGGCGGGCTTGCTACCCGTAAACAGATCCAGTGTCAAATGCGCAAAAAGGGTCTGCGCCATTATTGTTTCATTTTCCATATTGTCCCGTCTGGCCGGTCCTCCAGAATGACATCCAGCGCAAGGAGCTCATCCCTGATTCTGTCTGCAGCGGCAAAATCCTTATTTTGCCGCGCCTGTTTTCTCATCCGGATTTTCTCCTCCACCCATGACGGATCGATTTTGCGAAGGCCGGTCCCCTTTTCCAGTTTCTGCTGAAAATAAACATCAGGAGGCAGGTTCGCAATGCCCAAAATTTTGCCGATCTGCAAAATATCGACGACCTCGCCGGTAATCCGATCCTGGCTTGCGCGTGTACTTGACGTTTCGTCCGCATCGATCATACGATTGATGTTCCGCACGCTGTCAAAAAGAATGCCGATGGCACGCGCTGTGTTGAAATCATCGTCCATGGCTTCGAGAAAGAGGCGGCGGGTGTCGGTATCGTCCGACAGCGCCACTTGTTTGTCTTGTAGGTGAATTCGGGAAAGCTTCCGGTCCAGGTATTGTTCCACCCGCATCATCATTGCGTATATCCGGTCCATACCGGCAGTGGCCTCATGCATGGCCTGATCGGTATAGTCCAGCGGGGACCGGTAGTGATTGGAAAGCAAAAAGAGGCGCAGCGCCTCGGGGTGCCAGATTTTGACGATCTCCCGGATGGTCAGGAAATTGCCCAGCGACTTGGACATCTTTTCCTGGTCGATATTAATAAAGCCATTGTGCACCCAGTACTTCACGAATGTCCGGCCGAAGGCAGCCTCGGACTGGGCGATCTCGTTTTCATGGTGAGGGAAGATCAGGTCCTTTCCACCGCCATGAATATCAAAGGTCTGCCCAAGGTATTCGGCGCTCATGGCGGAGCATTCAATGTGCCATCCGGGCCTGCCTTTTCCCCACGGGCTGTCCCATTGCGGCTCTTGGGGTTTGGAAGCCTTCCAGAGCACGAAATCGTACGGGTTTTTTTTGCGCGGATCGATTTCCACCCGGGATCCTGCAACCATGTCCTCCAGGCGTCTTCCGGACAGTTTCCCGTAGTCGCGATATTTTTCTACTGAAAAATAAACGTCGCCGTCCACAATATAGGCGTATCCCTTATCGATGAGAATGGCGATGATATTGATGATCTGGTCGATATGTGCGGTCGCGCGGGGCTCCATGGTCGGCGGCAACATGTTCAGGTGCGCCATGTCCTCATGAAATTCCCTGATGTACTTTTCGGATATCTCATCGCAGCTGACGCCGGCTTCATTGGCTCGTGCGATGATCTTGTCGTCCACGTCAGTAAAGTTCCTGACATAAAACACCTCATACCCGCGCGCATCCAGGTAGCGGTATATCATGTCAAATACAACCACGGAACGCGCATGGCCGATATGGCAGGAATCGTAAACGGTCGGCCCGCAAACGTACATCCGGACCTTGTTGTTTTCGCCGGGCTCGAAAATTTCCTTGCGTCGGCTCAAAGAATTGTAGATCCTGATCGTCATAGCTGTAACATCCGTATTTTCAATGTAAAAGCAGGGTTTCCGAAAACGCTCCAAGCCGGTGGGGCGCAATCAAAAATCACCGACCATGACAATGCACATGGCCGCCATTCCGTCTCCGCTGCCCACCAGCCCCAGCCCTTCGGTTGTTGTCGCCTTGATGTTCACCGATGCCGGGGGTATGCCCATTGTCCGGGAAATGGTCTCAACCATGGCCTCCCGAAACCGACCCAGCTGAGGGGCCTCGGCAAAAATGGTGGCATCGATGTTGTAAATACGCGGGTATTTTTCCGATACCATTTTCCAGGATCTTTCAAGGAGTCGAATGCTGTAAATATCCCTGAATGCGGGATCAACATCCGGAAAATGCATACCGATATCCCCCATGCCGGCAGCCCCGAGCAGTGCATCGCATATGGCATGGATCAGCACATCAGCATCCGAATGTCCATCGAGCCCCTTTTCGAAGGGAATCTCAATGCCGCCAAGGATGAGCTTTCTTCCCGTCACCAGCCTGTGAATATCATATCCGATACCGACGCGCACGAAAAACTCCTTGAAAACCTCGTATATTTTTTTTCCGCTACAGTTAGTTATTAGCACAGAATGCAACTTCCCGTAAACGGCAAATACCCATAGACAGCGTACAGTCGGGTGTCAGGAGACCATCGTGGACATGCCGTTGATAAGGGCTGCTGCATTGCTGCCGAGCACCTTGTGATTGTATCCCCCTTCGAGAAGGGCGAAATATCCGCTGTTGCTGGCAGAAGCAGCCTGGCTGACCATTTTCCCGATCCTGTGATAGTCTTCCGTAGCCAGCAGCCCGCCCCAGTCGTTTTTATGATTGTCGAATCCTGCGGAGATCCCGATCAGGTCGACCCGGTTTTTCGAAAGAATTCGTTCGATCTCCTGAAGATAAGATTCACGGGAATTTTTGGAAATATTAAAGGTGCGCACCCAGCTGTGGTCATGGAGAATATTTTCCGTACCGTCTCCGTAATGAAGGTCAATATCCAGGACCATTGCCGTATCGATCCGTTTCTCCATTCGCATTGCAAGAAGGGCAATGGCCATGTTGTTGAAGAAGCAGAACCCCCATGCGCTGTCGGCGGAGGCATGATGGCCGGGGGGGCGGATTGCGCCGAAAGCCGGCTCATCCAGCCCAATACGGGCGCTTTCAATGGCCGCCCCGGCAGCGAGGGAGGCAATGTCGTAAAGCCCCTGTCTTTTGATATCGCTGACATGGGAGCGGGTATGGGCCAGAAGAATCTGGTCCTCCGAGCAAGGTTCGGGATCGACCATTTCAACGTGATCCGGCAGTGCGTCAACAATGCTTTCCATGCGCCCTGCCTCGGATGCGGGGTCCGAGGTATACACCGTGTAAAAATAATCGCTGAAGACAACCTTCATATTCAACTCCTCCCCTTTTGTTCCGCATTGTTCCGCAGGATCAAGGCCTCATATAATGCCCCGTTTTACAGACGCCCATCGGTTTGCTCCCGGGGACGGCATCGGTGCCGGTATCAGGGGCGAATTCAGACAACGGCTTACCGGTGCCGGAGGCCGATTATCGTTTGAAGCCTCTTTATTGGTTCTCACCTTCTGTTTCGCATTGTTTAAAAAAATACGGTGCAACGGCAGCAGGGTCGTCGGTCAGCAGAAAATCCGCCCCGGCATCCAACGCCGCGGCCACCTCAGCGATCGTATTGCAGGGATAGCTCATTATTTTTTTCCCGGCGTCATGAGCCCTTCGGACAACGGATTTGTCCAGTTCGCCAAAATGCAGCCCATATCCATAGGTGATCGGGTCATGTTTCATGCCATCGGTCCGGACATGGTCGCCAGGCTCTATGTTCAGAATGTATTTCAACCCGGGGGCTGTTTCATGGGCTATCCGCAAAGCCTCCTGGTCGAAGGAGAGCACATGCATTTTCCCGAGGTACTTTTTTGGAACCAGTGCCATAATCATTCCGACCGCGTCCTGCACCAGACGGCGTTTTCTTTCCTGGAAACCGGCCGTTTCGGACGGGCCGGTTTTCAACTCGATCATCAAATTCGTTCGATGGGCATAGGTGCGCAAAACGTCTTCCAGGCGCATCAGGGAAGTGTCGGAGAAAGCCTCTGAAAACCAGTTACCGTAATCAAAGGTTTTCAGCGTTTCAAAAGGATAATCGGAAACCGGTCCGTTTATTCCGGTTACCCGGAAAAGATCGTCGTCATGAAATACAACCGGGATGCCGTCCGCACTTAACTGCACATCAAATTCGATACCATCGGTTTTCCAAAAAAGTGCCTTTTCAAACGCCGCAGCGGTGTTTTCCGGGGCTTCGGCCATGGCACCGCGATGCGCCAGGAGCATCGGAAAAAGAGGCCGCTCGCACGTTTTTGAATCCAAAAATAATGGCAAATGGGTTGTCATGATGTTCCCGATGGTCAAATTTGCACTGTTTGCAAGCGTAAACGCCCCTTTGTACTTGACCTGAACCGAAGGATATGCTTGTTTACGCTAATTGTTCCGGAACAAACGCCCTGTGCCGGTTGTAACCGGTAACACGATGTCCGCTGCAATATTTATCCCGGCATGATTCGCAGGTTGGTGCATATTATTTCTTTTTATAACAACACGAATCTCTTGTCTATCATTTCACGTATATCATTGTCTTATAATACAATTATACTCATTTCACCATAAGGGGCACACGGAATGGACAAACTGTTTTATCCGAAATCAATCGTCATAATGGGGCTGTCAAAAAAAGCGAGCAACGTGCCGCGGATCATCTTGGAAAATCTGATCCGGTGGGGATACATGGGACGAATTTTCGGGGTTAATCCGAAATGCGCGGATGAACATGTCGACGGGGTCAAGATGTACAAAACGATCGGGGAACTCCCTGTTGTTCCCGATCTTTGCGTGGCCCTGATTCCTGCACGACTTATACCGGAGACCATTGAATCGTGCGGCAGATTCGGTATCCACTACATGGCGGTACCCTCCGGCGGGTTCAACGAAACAGGCGAAGAAGGGGAAAGACTCGCCCAGTTAACTCTCGAAAAAGCCCAAACATGGAAGGTTCGCTTTATCGGCCCGAACGGGTTGACCGTGGCGAATACGGAAAACGGCCTTTGCCTCCCCTTTGTCCCCCTGTACAGCCCGCCCAAAGGGGGATTGTCAATCATCACCCAGTCTGGCGGACTGGGGCTGATGCTCTGGAACCTGATGAAAGATGAAAACGTCGGCATGGCCAAGTTCGCCAGCATCGGCAATAAGCTGGATCTCAATGAACTCGATTTTCTGGATTATTTTTCCAAAGACCCCGAGACCAAGGTCATTGCCATGTACCTTGAGAGCATTACCGACGGAAGACGGCTGGTTGAAATCGCGTCAAAAGCCGGCAAGCCCGTAATTATATTCAAATCCAGCATAACGGCGGCCGGAAACAAGGCCGCCATGAGCCATACGGCCGCCGTCAGCCATGACGATGCCGTCATCGATGCGGCATTCGAGCGTGCCGGCATTATCCGGATTCACCGGTTTGCGGATTTCATGTCCATGGCCAAGATCTTCAAGCTTCCGCCTTTCAAGGGGGACCGGTTGATGATCATGAGCCCGGCCGGCGGATTCACGGTCATCCTCGCGGACCTGTTTGAAAAAGCAGGCTTCGGCTTTGCCGATCCGGGAGAACCGTTTTACCGGGAGCTGCAGAATTATTCCAACGCCGGCGTGATCAATTTTACCAACCCCCTGGATATGGGGGACATATACGACCCGGAAATGTACGCCCAGGTCTTTTTTTCCGTGCTTCACAACGACAACGTGGACGGTGCGGTGTATGTGACCCAGTGGCCGGACATGCCAAAAGGGGAGGATGTGTTTACCCGGATGTTCAACACGGACCTCTCGAAAGAAACCATCGGCGCCATCCAGTCATCCGGCAAACCCATGTGTGTATGTCTTTACGGGCATTCCAACACCATCTCCCGGATCAAGCAGAACATCACCTTCCCTCTTTTCAACAATCCCGAGGAAATGGTCAATGCTTTAAAGGCCCAGAAATTTTTCTACAGGCGTTCGATCCGCCCCCCTTTTGCGACCCGTTGCCCTTCCGATGCCAACCTGTCCGCGGCCGCTTCCTGGCTGGAGGGGAAAACCGGTGTCATCGGCGAAGCGTCCCTTGAAATGATGGAAGCGGTTCACATCCCGACTGCGGTATCGGAAGCGGTACAAACCGCCGCCGCGGCGGTTTCG
Organism: Desulfosalsimonadaceae bacterium; assembly: GCA_046498365.1. Classification (GTDB taxonomy): domain Bacteria; phylum Desulfobacterota; class Desulfobacteria; order Desulfobacterales; family Desulfosalsimonadaceae; genus B1SED10-16. Next base: position 27,059 of record JAWOAV010000188.1, on the reverse strand, counting down.
GCTGCGGAACGGATCGGCTATCCGGTTGTTGTAAAGGTGATCTCTCCCGATGCCATTCACAAATCCGATGCGGGCGGGGTCATGGTCCATCTGAATGGACCGGCAGCGGTGGAAGATGCCTTTGAAAAAATCCGGCAAAACCTTCACGCGTATAACCATGAGGCGCGGTTCGAGGGGGTGCGGGTAATGCAAATGGCCCCGGACGGGTTCGATATGCTGGTGGGCGGGAAATACGATCCCGTGTTCGGTCCGGTCGTGGTGTTCGGTTTCGGCGGTATTTACGTGGAGATATTTGCCGATGTGGAAATCGTCATGTGCCCGTCGAATACAGATGAAATCCGGGAAAAACTGGAGCGGCTCAAATCGTACACCATTCTATCGGGGGCAAGGGGGAAGAGGCCCGTGGATGTGGAAGGATTTGTCGACCTTGTGGAGCGGGTGACCCATCTGATGGATCGCTTCCCGCAGATCAAGGAGCTCGACCTCAACCCCGTCCGTATACTGGCGGACGGCTCCGGAACCCTGGCGCTGGACGCGCGCATGCGGATTGAAAAATAACGGGGAGGAAATAAAAGGCCTGTTTAGAACCCATCTCAACATTCGGATTTCGGTTCAAGATCGCGGCGGCGTCTTGTTTCAAACCGCAGACAACCTCGCGTATTTCGAGGATTTGAAATAAGACGCCAACAAAGATATTGGGCCGAAAGACAATTTTGAGACAGGTTCTACGCTTCTCGGAGGATGAGGCCAGACGGAAGCGATTCTCCGAATATGGCGCTTTCTTCCTGTTTTTTCAGCGCGACGATTTCTTTGAGCGGCCCTGCTTTTTCAGGCATCCCGTGTTCTTCAAGCCACGCGGACACGCGGCTTGCGAGTGCAGCATCGATATCCCTTGCCCGGTCGCCCGTTTTCCGTCCCATCTGCACCATGGCGTCACCGGCCGGAACTGTTTGGTTCCAGGTTTGCGCCAACATCCACTCCAGCCATTTGGCTGCCTCTTCAGGGGGGAGCACGCGGTCGACCGGCCCGTACAGCAGGTCCCTTGCCCCGATCCGCGACAGGCACCACAAATGCTGCATCCTGGCCTTTTTGGGGTTGATTTCCGATATCAGCACCCTGCCCCATGCCATTTTTTCTTTTATTGCGAGGCGTTCCATGTTGGCAATGGCCATGAACATTTCCATTCGCTCCTGGCCCGGCGTCCGGACTTTGCCCCCCTTTTTCGGCAGCAGCACCGGGCGAAGGTCCTGGGAAAACTGTCGCTGCTGACCGGCCGTAAGCCCACCGGCCACCCTTCGCCACATGATCCACCATTCCACCAGGGCCTGCTGGTTCTTGCGAAACACGACACCCGACTTGTATATCTTCCAGAGTGTTTTTATCCGCTGTTCATCAAAGCCATCTCCGAAACCGGGTCGAAGGCAAAACCCGACGAGATTGAGCCACCTGACTTCATGTTCCGAAGAGAATTTCCGGGACTCGGTTTTCTCCAGCAGCAGATCGGCAATGTTGCGAATCAACCCCAAGGACCAATCATCGCGCCCCCTGCCGGCGCATTTGGAAATGGATTTCACCAGGCCGGCAAGGGCATCCTTTGGTGCATCCTTTTGAAAGGCTTCCGACACGATCGACAACACATCGGAAAGGTGATCCGCATCCAGCACTTCCCTGTCGGCGATTGGGCTGCGGGAGGCGCTGTCGCGCAACTGGAAGCGCAGCTGCCATTTATGGCCTGTGGCCACGGCGCTGCACCAGAGCATCAGCACCCCCGATTCCGTATATTCCACTTCAACCGTAACGGCAATGGCGGTTTTTGCCCCTTTTTTGCCGAACTGGATAACGGTCTGGAGGGGGGGAAGCGGGGTAAAGGTGTCATCGATAAAAACGATATCGCCGAAGCGGTCTCCCGAACGATAGCTGGAGGAATACAGGTCAAACGATACCGGTTGGTTGGTCAGCACGTCGAAGGTCATGTTTTCCAGTGACATCCGACTCCCCTCGTCAAGGCCCCGCTCGACAATACAGACGGCTTTTTGCGTTTCCGCTGCATTTTCCTCGGATGCGGCACCGTGGGCGATGCCCAGGTAATAGGACCGGGGACTGCCGGATCCGACCCGGACACCCCTGCCTGTTTTTACCAGTCCGTAGTACGCGGCGCCATGCGCTACCGCAAGATCAAGGCTTTTGGTTTCCAGAACACGCGGATGATTTTCATCTGTTTTGCCGAACCAGTGCCGGATGGCTTCGCATACGCGCTCGCGAATCGCTTCCGCCTTGAGAGACCCGCCGTTGAACAAAACAAGATCGGGAAAGGGCTCCCTGGGGCCAAGGAACGTTTCAATGTCTTTTCTGTGATTTTCCAGGAAATTACCGATATGACGGGTAATGGCCGGCTCCTGGGCATAAGGGAGTCCGAATTCGGATATCCCTTTTTTCGGAAACGGCGAAGGCGTCTCCGATTTTTCCACCAGGGGGAAAAATCCTTCCGACACAATCCGGTCAAGCATCTCAGAGTCAATTCGTGCCGTCAGGGTACCCCCGATTAACCGGCTGCCCTCCCCCATCAAGGTAATGGTTTCGCTTTCCATGCGCCCGTTTAGAATATTTTCCTTGGCCTGCCGGCATAAATGGCAGAGCGTTTTCCAGCGATCGGCGCTCAGCGATGCATTTGTTCCGAACTGTATTTCAACCTGGCGGGCCAAGGCCAGGTCGATATTGTCCCCGCCCAGGATCAGGTGTTCACCAACGGCAATGCGTTCGAACCGGGGGGTCTGCCCCCCGGTTTCCGTCAGGGTGATCAACGTCAGGTCAGTCGTCCCGCCCCCCACGTCGCATACAAGTACCAATTCGCCTGGTTGGATGTGGTTATGCCAGTCCTGCTCATGCATTACCAGCCAGCTGTAAAAGGCAGATAAAGGTTCTTCCAGCAGAACGGCATCAGATAATCCGGCTGTTTTTGCCGCTTCAATGGTAAGATCCCGGGCGACTTCATCAAACGAGGCCGGAACGGTAATAACGAGCAACTGATTTTCAAGGAGGCCGTCTTCGTCTTTGACCCTGCTGTTCCATGCCCTGCGGATATGGTCGAGATACGCCGCGCTTGCCTGGACCGGCGACACTTTCCCCTCCTCGAGGGAGGCGCCCCACGGGAGTATTTTGGCCTGCCGGTCCGCGCCGGCATGGCAGAGCCAGCTTTTGGAGGAAGACACCAGCCTCGCCGGAACGGATGCCCCCTGCTCCCTGGCAAAGGTACCCACCACGTGGGAAACTTGCGGATGCCAGGGGAGACGTATGGCGTCTTCATGGATGTCGTATTTTCCGGGTATGTAGTAAAAGGAGGGGAGCACCGGCAGGGAGGATATCTCACCGGCGCTGGTGAGCTGGGGAATGTCGAACAGCCGGATTCCCCGCTCCTTTTTCCCCCCGGCAGTCGTATCGATCCAGGATACCGCCGAATTGGTGGTTCCCAGGTCAATCCCGACAATATAACGTCTTTCCAGCATATCCATGATCAGGATTGCTCCCGGACATTGAATTCAAGCTTCCAGCGATTTCCATCATCCACCGAAACGCACCATATTTCAAGGGTGCCGATTTCAGTGACATGGATATCCAGATTCACCCGGATACGCGTACCGGAGGGGCCGTCAAGCATGGTTTCGAGGGTAGTGATTTCCTCTATTTCATCATGGAAGTCTTCAACAACCGTTCCTGCGGTATCGTTTTTCCGAATGGCTGAACCGAAAAAATCGAACCGGACCGGTTCACCGACCACCAGCACAAATTCACGGTCTCCAAAAAAGGCCCGGGTCCCTTCCTCCATGCCAAATGGCGCAACGCACAGGGCTTTTACGGGTGTTGGCATTCCAGGAACCGCGGGCATGGCGGCCTCGATACCGATGTAGTAGGATTTGCCAAGCCCCCCCCGGATCCGGACTCCGTTCCCGCGCCTTGCATGGCCATAGTATGCAGCGCCCCGGGCAACCGCGAGGTCGTAATCCTCCGTGTTGATTTCCCGAACGCCGGAACCGCTTTCGGAAGGTATTTCCGACCAGGCGTCAAGGACCGCCTTTATCCGTTCCCGGATCTGCCGGGCCTTCATGACGCCGCCGTTGAAAAGTACGGCTGTCGGGGCCTTGTTTTGGCCAGTGGCGTCTGCAGTCCCGCGTTTCAGAAAAGCTGCCATGTGTCTGGTTATTGCCGGATCGGACGCATAAACGAGCCCGGCTTCCCGGAGCCCCGCCCGTTTGTGTGCCATGGGAGCGTCGTCCGGATCGCACTTCGGGAAAAAGCCGTCCACGAGTATGGCGGTCATATCTGTGGCGGCCAAAGAAGTTTTGATCGTCCCACCGATAAGGCCGCTTCCCCTCCCCAGGATGGTTACCTGGGCTTCTCCCGCCTCTTTTGAAAAGACCGTTTCTTTGGCGTTTCTACATGCGTGAACCAGGCCGCGCATTTGCCAGGTATCGATACGGGTGCCGGTATCCGCCAGCTTTTTGTTGAGAAAATAGGCAAGGGTCAAGTCCATGTTGTCCCCCCCTACAAGGAGATGTTCCCCCACCGCGGTACGGTCCAGCACCAGGTTGCCATCCTCCTCGGTAATCCGGATCAGGCTGAAATCGGTCGTTCCGCCCCCCACGTCGCATATAAGCACGAGATCGTTTTTGTCAACCAATGTCCGCCATTTATCACCGGACGCTTCAATCCACGCATAAAAAGCCGCCTGGGGTTCTTCCAGCAAGGTGATGCTTGGCAGACCTGCGCTTGCGGCTGCCTGGACCGTCAGTTCCCTGGCAACGGCGTCGAAGGAGGCTGGAACGGTGAGATAGATATCCTGGTGTTCCATTGCCAAAGACGGGTCATCGCCTGCAACTTCATGATTCCACGCCTGACGCAGGTGGGTCAGAAGAACGGAAGATGCCTGTACCGGCGATATTTTTTCGACATCTTCAGGGGCTTCCCACGGTAAAATCGGGCTGTGGCGATCCACAGCGGTGTTGCACAGCCAGGATTTTGAAGAAGCAACGACCCGCTGAGGCACTTCAGCTCCCCGTGATCGGGCATATTCGCCGACCACGATGTTTGCATCGGATTCCCAGGGCAGGTCGAGGACGCCGCCGCTGGCTTCAACTACCGGCGGCATGTATAAAAAGGAGGGAAGGCTTTTTCGCTTCTCAACAGTGTTCGGGGAGACAATCTGCGGAATTTCGAATATCCGGAAACAGGGCGTTTCCTCCTTCATTTGTCCCGGATCGGTATATGCGACAATACAGTTCGTCGTTCCCAGATCGATCCCTATGATATATTTTGAATCGGACACGAATATACTCTTTTTATTTTTCTTTTGATTTCAGGTTGCAAAGAATTTTACCGGTTCATCCGGAACAGCAAACATTGATGCCGGGAATCCGTTGTTGTTGGATTCAGGGAATTTCAACCTCTGCCGGTGCGATAATTTTCGCATCCCCGGTACCGGTAAGTTCAGGCAGTTCGAGCTTACCGGCCCGCCATCCCCTGTGCCGCAGAACACCGCTGAAAGGCGGCTCTCCTGTCACGTTTCCGGTAAGTTTAATGGCGTTTGAATCGAATTCCGGGGGGATGGTAACCGGCTCCCCTTCATTTTTATCCATGACGAATTTCGGTGACAGATATTTTTCAAGGCTCTTTTGACAGTTTTCATGGATGCTCCTGACAGCCGCGCCGATCTGGGCATCGTCGTAAGGCGCCAGGTCCTCCGTCAGAAAATCGACAAGCCGCCCTTCCCGCTGGAGAACTGAAAGAAGATGAAGGTAATACCGCCGCTGCCGGTCTTCCGCTTCCCTTTTTGAAAGGCCCGTCTCTTTTTCATCAAAGACGGGTTCCAATCCGGATTCATACTCGCCGTCTTCTTTTTTCGTTTTCTTCTTTTTCGATATTTTCTCCGTACCCGCTTTATTTGCGCCCGGCGCTTCATGGTTTTCCCTTTTTACGACACGAACCAGGATGGAACGGACAACGAACCATGAAATAAGGAAAAAGAAAAAAAACAAACCGAGCGTTACGGGAAAAAACAGTACCGGAATCCATTCAATTACCGGCTGGATTTCATCCATGCCGGCCTTGAGCGCCGGGGCATCGGCCGCGGCCGCTTGCAGCTGATCCATGGGGACACGCGTAAAAATGTAGTCGGCGCCCAGGTAGATGAAAGCGTCAAGGATTGCCACCAGCAGTATCGTCAGGATCAACAGCCAGAAAAAGCTTCTCCGGGAAAAGGATCGGACAATGTTCATAATGCATATCTCCATAATACACAGGGTATGGTAAAGGGCATCACCGATACCGGCCGTTTGATGTTGTTGAACACATAGATTGTAACCCGATTGCTGTCAAGAAACTTTTGTACGGTCGCTATCCATGTACAAAGAAGGGGAATCTGCCGGGAATCTTTTTGTCTTGAACCGGTAAGCACGGGGTGATATGATGACCGAAAACAAAGAGGTTTGGGACAATGATAATTATCAGGGACGTATTTGATTTTGACATAGGGCATTTGGCAAAAAGCCCCTGTAAGGATTGTCCGTGCCGGGAGGAGTTTCCGGCCTGCATGGACCAGTGCCGTATTCTGGAGGAAATCCAGGTCACATTGGCAAAGGGGGTGTCATGCACCGGGCGCCATCCCTTCCTTGAGTCATAAATCCTACCGGATTGAACAACGCCGCGACCGGTTGAAGAAAGATACCCAGCAAATGAAAAAAATCTGTTTACAATTGTTACTCGTTGCGGTTGCCCTTTTTACTCTTCCGGCCCCCGGCGCAGCCCGGGAAAGCTTTCTGTTCGGAATCCAGGCAAACCGCAGCGCCATTGACCTCCACGCCGAAATCCGGTTTCATACCCAGCCAAGCACGGTTTATGCCGGTGGCAATGGCTTGTATTACGAAGACAAATATTCGATATTCAGCACGCATGCCATGGTTGGAAATGTTATCTCCCGCGGACTGACCGGAAAAATCGGTTTTAAAGGCTTTGTCGGCGAATACGAGCGCTCCCGACACTACGATCCGGATCTTCTCGCGCTTGCGTTTTCCATTTCAGGGAGCTATGACCTTTCGGAAGTGATCATAACCCATTATGTGCCCGTGATATTGCATGCTACGATCAGCTACAGTCCCCGCTCCATAAGTTTTGATGATACAGAGCGCTTTTTCGAATCCCTGTTTGCCGCTGACTGGATGTTTCTTGAAAACGCCGCCATTACGGCAAGTGTTCGATACCTGGATGTCCATTTCAAACAGTGGGAGAGCTCCCACGGCTCCGGATACCTGGGTTTTAAATTCATCTTCTAAAAAAAATCCCGTGACATGGTAAATCACGGGATTTTTATCGATACCGCGGTTGGGGCAATTTGCAATCACTGCAACTCGCCGATACCTATCTGTCGACGGTTATATACGTTTTTATTTTTTCAAAGGTTTTATCCCCGATCCCCCTGACGTTGACGATTTCCTCCACCGTGCCAAATCCGCCGTTTTTTTCCCGGTAATCGACAATCCTCTGGGCGATGGCAGGCCCGATGCCGGCGACATTCGTCAATTGTTCGACGCTGGCGGTATTGATGTTGATTTTTCCGCTGTCTTGCGCAAATGCCGGAGAGGTTAATCCGAGCAAAAGGCAAAGTGCCATAACAATCGTTATATTCTTTTTAAATTTTACCATTTTTCCTCCCTTAAACAATACTATAATATTCTGAAATTAATTAAACCGCGTATCGACAATAAATAAAAATGTATCAAAAACAATTTTTTGATACTAAAATAATTATCATTATGTCAATATTTATATTATAAAAATAATAAAAAAATGTATTCTATGAAAAACAATACATTTTTTTCGCACATAATTTCATGGGCGTCCCCTTTTTTTTATTGCTTTTCTCTGTGAATCTTTGTGTCTCCTCTGTGATCTCTGTGGTAAAAACCAACCGTCCCGCTCTACCCCACTTGATTTTTTTTTTGAGATGGCATGTAATATTCTATAGTTCCAGCGGTGAGGCGGATGCGGTGCGGCGGGTTTATCGTATGGACCCGTGGCAGGGATATATAGCAGAAAACGAAGAGTTTTGTAGAAACACCAAACTGCAACGTGCCAAAAGGGCGTCTATGATACCGGTGTAACCGACCGGTTGTACTGATCGAAATACTCCAATTGCAGCATGATCACCGGAATTTTTTCCATTGCATATCCCGATTCAGCCGCTGCCTGAATCGGTCTCCGATAGATGGCATCGATCTCCAGCGGCCTTTTCCCGTCATAGTCCAGCTTCATGCTCGGCTCATACGGGACCATTTTTTCCGTCGCCGCTATCATTGCTTCCGCAAATTCATCAGCGATATCATAACCGCAGCTTCTCGCGCCGGCAATCACTTCAAGCATAATCGTACGAAGAAGGGCTCGTGACGGTTCACTACGTATCAGCGCACGGGTATCTGCATTCAATATGACACTCAGCCCGTTAAATGCGATATTCCATACAAGCTTTTCCCACCTGGCCTTCCCGAGATTATCGGTCAGATCCACGGGCACGCCGGACGCGGTGAAGATTTCATGCACCTCGTTCAATTGGCCGGATATACCGGCGGCCTTCTCATCCATACGGTACTGGCCCATACGGATGGCACCGTAATCAAGATGCCGCACATGCCCTGGGCCGATCTTGTTGGCACAAAGAAAACACAGCCCCCCCATCACGGTTGCACCGGGAAGAATCTTAAGCACCTGGCTTTCCACACCGAGACCATTTTGCAGCACTACGATGGTGGCGTCCGGTTTCACGACGCGGGGCAGTATCGTTTTCAATGCCTCGTTGGCGGTTGTTTTGAGTGCAACGACGGCGATATCGCAGCGGGGCATGTCTTCCGGTCTTCTGTAGGCATTGATTTTCGGAAGGATCATGTCCCCATTCACGGAATCCACAACCAGACCGTGCTCTCGAACATATTTATAATCGTTGTGAACCAGAAAATGAACATCAAGGCCGTTTTTTTGAAGCAAGGCGCCGTAATATCCGCCAACAGCACCGGTACCAATAATGGCAATCTTCATTGTTTCTCCCCCCCTTTTATATATCAATATATCGGGTATCCCCGAGTTGAGATCCCGAAGCGCCGCCTCCATGCTGCCCGACGCATGTGGATTGTTTTCTGATAGCAAAAATCGGAAGGACTTGTAAATCATATCCTTCCGGAATCGTTTCAATAAAAATCAAGGCCGCCTCCCGTAGAATTCTTGACAGGTGAACCGATCAATACAATACTATGTGTATGCGCGTCCTTTTTATTTCACCAAACACGGAAACAATAAATATGCCCGTACTTCCCCTGGGAATGGCATCGGTCGTTGCCTCGACCCGGAAGGCGGGGCATACCGTTCTTTCCTTGAATCTTCTGGAAAGCAGCGATATTCGAATGTCTTTTGAAAATGCCTTCCGGGAAATCAAGCCGGATGCAATCGGCATCTCCGTGAGAAATATCGATGACCAGTCAATGGAAAACACCCGATTCCTGCTTGATCCCGTAAAGGAGCTCGTCGAGGACTGCCGGAAAATGTCGGATGCCCCGGTTATTCTCGGCGGCGCCGGCTACAGTATTTTCCCCCAAAGCACATTGGAATATACCGGTGCGGATTTCGGCCTGCAGGGGGAAGGGGAGGAAATGTTCCCTCTGTTATTGGAATTTCTGAACGCCGGGAGAAAGCCGCTTTGCATCCCCGGGGTTTATTCCCGGAAAATGAAAAGAAACAACCCGCCCCGTTACAATACCGATCTTGACCTTTTCCCCCTTCCCGAACCGGATGTCCATCTGGATATTCCGGGCACCATTGACAAGGGGCAACTGTGGCTTCCCTATCAGACGCGGCGGGGATGCCCCATGAAATGCAATTACTGTTCCACGCCGGTCATCGAAGGCACAACTCTCCGCTTTCATGACATCCGCGCGATTATCGAAAACCTTTCCCTGTATGTCGAGAACGGAATCACCCAGTTTTTTTTCGTAGACAATATTTTCAATATCCCCGAACCCTACGCGGAACAATTGTGCGACGCATTGATTGAATCCGGCTTTGTCATACAATGGCGCTGCATTCTATACCCCCGGAAAATCAATCCTGAACTGGCAGGAAAAATGACCGCCGCCGGATGCGCGGCGGTGAGTTTGGGTTTTGAAAGCGGGGCCGTCCCTGTGCTTGCGCATATGAATAAACAATTCACACCGCCGGACATATCGGAAACATGCCGGATTTTGAACGATTGCGGTATAGAGCAACAGGGCTTTCTCCTTTTGGGCGGACCCGGGGAAACCCGGCAAACTGTGGAGGAATCCCTTGCCTTTGCAGACAGTCTGCCGCTGGATACACTGAAAATAACCGTCGGGATCCGAATATATCCCGAAACCCCATTGGCGAAAACCGCCCTCGCAGAAGGTGTTATATCCGACGGGGACGACCTTTTGAATCCACGCTTCTACCTTCGGCCGGAACTGGCCGGATGGCTGCCCGCTTACACGGCAGCATGGGCCGGGGAAAGGCCTCATTGTCAGATCTAAATGTATTTTCCCGGATACGAACACCAGACCGGATACGAACACCAGAAAAGGAAGCCGCAAAAACATTTTTTTGAAAAAAGGCAATTTTTCGGGTATAAAAATGACAAAAAATTTATGCAATTCTCTTAATGTACCGATACTGTAAAATACTGCAAAACGAGCATGGGGGAATCATTTTATGAAAAAAGTACTTCTGTTCTGGATCTGCCTCGCAGGCTTGTGTACCTTGTTGGTGATGCATTCCGGCTGTACGGAAAAAATTCGGGACAAGGAACCGGCGGCGAGCGAGGAAAAAATCGCCTCGTGCATGGGGTGCCATACCAGCTATTCGACCCTGCAGAAAATGGCCGACCCGGATACAGAACCCCCTGCGGAAGGCTGCGGCGGCGCAGCGCCTTTTATCGAACCCTATGACCGGGTTTACCTGGGGGGTCCGGGATTTGAACGGTTTAAAGACTCTACACACGGCATGATTGGATGCCCTTCCTGCCATGGCGGCGTTGACAATACAGCGGATAAAGAGGAAGCGCATTCCGGAGACTTTGTTAAAAAACCGTCCTCAACCCCGCAGGCGGCGTGCGGCGACTGTCATTATGATATTGTGGATAACGTCCAGGACAGCCTTCACCAACAGGGATGGGGGCAAAAAAACAGCGTGGCCCTTCGTCTTGGATACGAATCCTTCGATGACGTACCGGCCAGCATCCACGAGGGGTATGAACACAATTGCGCCACCTGCCACGGGGATTGCGGTTCCTGCCATGTGACGCGGCCGGCGGCCGGCGGCGGTGGACTTTATAAAGGACATGACTTCCAGCGCACCCCCGACATGCGGGACAATTGTGTCGCATGCCATTCAAGCAGAGGCGGCCACGCTTATTTCGGACTGGGCGCAGGCACGGATCCGGATGTTCATCTGACCAAAGCCGGCTTCGCCTGTACGGACTGCCATGGACAGGGAAATGTCCACGGGGACGGCAATGTGTATTCCACCCGGTACGAGTCGCCCCTGAATCCGTCCTGTACCGACTGCCACCCGGATCAAAACAGCACAAACAGCTATCACGAAGCGCACATGGGGGAACTTGACTGCCATATCTGCCATTCCCAGGATTATAACAACTGCGGCAGCTGCCATGTCGGCGGCGAAGGGGCCCGAATCCCCTCGTATCTGGATTATAAAATCGGAATAAACCCCATTCCCGAACACAAACCATACCGGCTGGCCCTTCTCCGGCGGACGCTGGCCGCCCCGGATACGTGGTCTGAATACGGGGTTGAAAAAGCCGAAAACTTTGATGCCAAGACCACCTTCAATTATACTACGCCGCACAACATACAGAAATGGACGTCACGCACACGGGTCGATGACGGAAGCTCTTGTTATGACAACTGCCATGTTCGTCCGGATGAGCCGGTGGATCACAACCGGGAACTGTACCTGTTTAAAAAAGACCTTGAAAGAGAATGGGAAATAACCGCGAACAAGGGGATCGTTGTCGACGGCCGGCTCCCTGAAGGCTGGGAGTAGCACTCGGTCAGCAATTTCGAGGAAGAAGGTACCGCTATATTCAAATATATAGAGACAAGGAGTCTTACAATGAGACCAAAATCAAAAAAAGCTCTCTTCTTATGGATCCCGATTGCATGGATCCTGGCAGCAACGCTGTTGTCCGGATGTGCACACCTGGAAAGACAAGCGGAACCGGAGAATGAAACACAGATTCTGCTGGATTTTTTTGAAAACGAACGGGATTATCTTCACGATGGCGGATCTTTTGTCATAACCGCCCAGAACTTGAGAACCAATCTGCTTACCAAGCCGGACAAACAGTACCTGATGGACATCCGTTCCCCCGAAGCATTCGCCAGGGGTCACATTGAAGGTTCCGTTCACGTAGACATTCATGAAGTATACAATCATATCAAGGAAATCGACGCTGCTTCCTATGAAAACATCGTGCTGGTATGCTTCGCCGGCCAGGCCACTGCTTACCAGGCCTCCCTGCTGAGGGCCGCCGGGTATGACAACGTGGTTTCTCTCAAATATGGGATCAGTTCCTGGAACCATGTGTTTGCAGAGGAATCATGGCTGAGAAACATCAGCAGCGCCCGTATGTCAGAATTCGTGCATACGGAATCTCCGCCCAAAAACCCAGCGGGTCCACTCCCCCGGCTCGATACCGGCAAAACCGATCCCGAGGAAATTCTCGAGGCCCGTCTCGCAAAGCTTTTTAAGGAGGGGTTCGGTCCGGTGATGATCGGTCAGTGCTGTCTTTTTCATAACTGCTATTCCAACGGCGGATATTATATCATCAATTACTGGACGACCGATCTCTACCGGAAACAGGGTCATATCCCCGGAGCGGTAAACTATCCTCCCGGAGACCAGCCGTTTAAGAGCGAAAATGACCTTCTCACCCTGTCCACGGAGATCCCCAATGTGATTTACTGTTTCACGGGGCAGACCAGCGCCTACGTTGCCGGTTACCTGAGAATTCTCGGATACGACGCCCGCTCCATACTGTTTGGCGCAAACAGCATGATTTACGACAGGATGCGCGACAACAAAGTGCCAAACACGTTTCTGCCGGACAAGGAAATCATGAATTATGAGTATGTATCAGGGGAATAGCCTGCTTCAAGCATGAAACACAGGCCAAAAAAATACCCGGAGCACATTCTGCTCCGGGTATTTTGTATTCCTGCCGGGTTTTTCTTCACGTCCGTGCACCGGGCGTCATTACTCCGCGCCCGGCTTGTACTTGAAGGACAGTCGTACCACCGCCCTGTACAATACCACTTTCCCCCCTTCGATCTTGACATCGAGATCCTTGACTTCAGCCACCCGGGTGTCGCGAACCGATTTCGAGGCCGTTTCCACGGCGTTGACCACGGCATCTTCCCAGCCTGTTTTGCTCGTTCCGACCATTTCGATAAATTTGTAGACACTTTCCGTCATGAGCTACCTCCTTGGATAAGGGTTCGTGTTGCCATGTGTTTCCACCTGAAATGCTGTTTTTAAATATAAACGTATTTCCACCGGCCGGCAAATAAATTGATCAGGAAAAAATCGTGATTATGTTGTCGGAGAACAAACTGAAACTGCGTCCGCATGCATGCCCGATTGAAACCCAACGGGAAATGACTATATTTAGGAGAGTTATGGAAAGAAAAAATATGAATATACCCAATCCAAAAGAAATTGAAAAAGAGATCTCGGATTTTTTGAGCAGGAAATACGGCGACCAGGTTAAAGTCGTATCGCCCATTGTCATGCCGAAAAACCAGAATTCTGAAACTGAAAACAAGGAAAACGGGCATGACCGGCCCATCCACTTCGACCTGAAGCCGGAAGCCCTGATCGCGTATCTGGATCAGTACATCATCCGTCAGGACGCGGCCAAACGAATACTTTCGACCAAGATCTGTACCCATTTCAACCGGATTCGTCACCGGGGCGGCCAGGAAACAGAAAAAAACGGATTTCATGGTCAAATCAAAAACAATATCATCATGATCGGCCCCACCGGGGTCGGCAAAACGTTCATGATCCGCCTGATCGCCCAGAAAATCGGCGTTCCGTTTGTTAAAGGGGATGCCACCAAGTTCTCTGAAACCGGCTACGTCGGTGGGGATGTGGAGGACCTGGTACGGGACCTGGTGCGGGAAAGCGACAATAATATCGATCTGGCCCAGTATGGCATCATTTACATTGACGAGATCGACAAGATTGCTTCGAGCCAGGGGCATTATGGGGCCGACGTTTCCCGAACCGGCGTTCAGCGGGCGCTTTTAAAGCCCATGGAAGAAACCGAAGTCGAAATGAAGGTTCCCCATGACCCTATTTCCATGATCCAGGAGGTCGAACAGTTCAGAAAAACCGGAAAACGGGAACGTCATTCCGTGAATACAAAAAACATCCTTTTTATCGTCAGCGGTGCGTTTTCTCATCTTCCGGATATTATTAAAAACCGTACGACCGATCAGGGGATAGGGTTTGGCGCCAATATCGGCACGCCGGAAAATGAATCCGAAATACTCATGCAGACCCGGGCGGAAGACCTCATCGAGTTCGGCTTTGAATCGGAGTTTATCGGCCGGCTCCCGGTGCGGTCCGTATTTGAGAAATTGACGGAAAAAGATCTTTACGAGATCCTGGCAAACCCCAACAACCCGATTATTCTCAGCAAGCGACTGGATTTTGCCACCTACGGCATCGATGTACGCTTCTCCGATGACGTTTTAAAAATAATGGCCAAAAGGGCTTTTTCAGAAAACACCGGCGCCCGCGGCCTTGTGAGCGTCATCGAACAGGCCCTGATCCCTTTTGAAACCCGGCTCCCGTCTGCCGATATCAAACGCTTCCCCGTCACCCTGGAAGTAATGAAGCATCCGGAGGCAGTGTTGCACCGATGGCTTTCCGGGGAAGGCATCGATAAAAAGGAGGCGGACTTTCAAACGATTCAGGAACAGGGACGGCTGAAGCTGATTGAATACATCCGGAAAAACCGCAGAAAGCTCGCGGAGCAGTATGGCATCCCCCTGACGGCGTATCGCATCGAGCGCATCGCAGACGATTACTATTCGGACGTGGTGGAGATCGGAACGGCAATTGAGAAAGTAAAGTCGTTTTACGATCAGGTGAAACAAATAGAAAACCTTTTTTATAACCACCACGAACTCAATATCGTCCTTGAAGAAGACGCCATTGATTTTATTTCCGCGCAGATGGAAAAACATTCATTGAATATCGATCAGATTTATCATAAATTATCGGATGATTTTGAATACGGGCTGAAACTGCTGCGGGAAAAAACCGGGAAAAACCGTTTTTTTCTTTCACAGTATGCCCTTGAAAACCCGGAGGTGTTTTTGAATCAGCTCATTACAAGTGAACTCAAAAAACACGATGCGAACGATGCGGATTTATCCGGAGGTCAAGCCTTATCCGACCTGCTGTCATGTCTGGACGGCCGGCCGCAATCATAAAATCGGGTGAAAAGATTCGCTACAAGCCATCTCAAAAAAAAGTTTTTGGTTCAAGATCAAGGCGGAGGTGAAATATAAACCGGAGGAATACTGCAGTATTCCAAGGATTTGAATTTCACCGCTATCGAAGATATTGGGGCAAAAGAGTTTTTTGAGATGGCTTGTAAACATAAATGACAAGCCGTCATGCCAGCGGCGTGCGATACATGGCGCGCGCCGTTGCCGCGGCAAGGGGTTTTCCCCTTTGTTGGATGCGCATGAGGCGTAGACCTGTATAATGAGGACATCATGATCGGCATTTCAAAGCTATACTGCGGAACGGTAGAACCCTCCGATGCATTGCGATATGGAAGGCAATCCAGCGGTCTGCCATCCCATCTGCTTCAGTTTTCCGTTGACAAGCGGCCCGTTGTGGTCTGGAACATTACCCAGCGGTGCAATCTGAAGTGCATCCACTGTTATGCTCACGCAAAGGCACGGCAAACCAGCGATGAACTGAGCACCGCCGAAGGCATGGCCCTGATCGACGACTTGGCATCTATCGGCGCGCCGGTGATTCTTTTTTCCGGCGGCGAACCCATGATGCGAAAAGATTTGCCGGATCTTGCCGGCTACGCGGTTGAAAAGGGGATGCGGGCGGTGATCTCCACCAACGGGACCCTGATTACCCCCGAAGCAGCCCGGGAATTAAAGGAAATCGGGCTTTCCTATGTGGGAATCAGCCTCGACGGCTCCAGAAACATCAATGACAAGTTTCGCGGCGTTGCCGGCGCATTTGACAAGGCCATGGAAGGGATCCGGAATGCCCAAAACGCCGGCATCAAGGTAGGGCTGCGGTTCACTGTAAACCGTTTCAACGCCCACGAGGTTCCTTTCCTGTTCGACCTGCTGGAGGAGATGGACATCCCCAGGATTTGTTTTTACCACCTGGTTTACGCGGGGCGGGGCTCCAGCCTGGTCAACGACGATCTTTCCCACGAAGAAACCCGGAAGGTGGTCGACCTGATCATGGACCGCACCAAAGATCTCCACGACAAGGGGAAGCCAAAGGAGGTGTTGACGGTCGACAATCATGCAGACGGCCCCTACATCTATCTCCGCCTGCTCCGGGAAGACCCCAAACGGGCCGCTGAAGTTCTTTCCCTGCTCGAAATGAACGAAGGAAACAACTCCGGCCACGGCATCGGCTGTATCAGCTGGAATGGCGACGTTCACGCCGACCAGTTCTGGCGTCACCACAGCTTCGGGAATATCCGCAACCGTCCGTTTTCCGAAATATGGTATGACATGAGCGACCCCCTGATGAAAAAACTGAAGGAAAAAAAGAAGCATGTAACCGGTCGCTGCAGCCGCTGTCGTTGGCTGGATATCTGCGGCGGCAATTTCCGGGTTCGGGCCGAGGCGGTAACCGGCGATCTTTGGGCGCCGGATCCGGCATGCTACCTGACGGACGAGGAGATTGAACCGGAAAGCCATCAGACAATCACCACAGGACGATAATCATGCAATTTCCAGACTACAGACCCCGTCGACTGAGAGCAAACGAGATGTTCCGCCGGATGATCCGGGAGACCCTGCTTACTCCGGATGATTTTATTCTTCCGCTTTTCGTTGTTGACGGAAAAAACGTTAAAAACCCGATCCCTTCCATGCCGGGCCATTACCGGTTTTCCACGGACAACGTTGTCAAGGCTGTCCGCGAGGCGCGGGATCTGTCGATTCCGGCGATCATGCTGTTTGGCGTTCCGGAGAAGAAAGACCCGCTCGGGACAAAGGCTTATGCAAAAGACGGCATCGTGCAGAAAGCCGTTCGAAGCATCAAGGAAAAAGTGGACGGCATTGCCGTCGTAACGGATGTATGCCTTTGCCAATACACGGATCACGGTCATTGCGGCATCGTAGACAAAGGACTAATTGACAACGACGCATCTCTTGACCTGTTGGCCAGAACCGCCGTCTCCCATGCGACCGCAGGTGCCGACATGGTGGCACCTTCCGACATGATGGACGGACGGGTTGGCATTATCCGGGAACTGCTCGACGAGGAGGGGTTTGCCCGCACCCCCATCATGTCCTATGCCGCCAAGTATTGTTCGGCGTATTACGGGCCTTTCCGTGAAGCCGCCCAATCCGCGCCTCAATTCGGAGACCGGCGGACCTACCAGATGGACCCGGGCAATGCAATGGAAGCCATACGGGAAACTGCCCTGGACGTGGAGGAAGGGGCGGATATCATCATGGTCAAGCCCGCCCTGCCCTACCTGGACATTGTTTACAGAATCCGGGAGGAATTCGACCTGCCCGTGGCCGCTTACAACGTGAGCGGAGAATACGCCATGGTAAAGGCGGCTGAAACAATGGGATGGATCGACGGGGAGAAAGTGATGATGGAAACGCTGATGTCCATCAAACGCGCCGGTGCCGACATGATACTGACCTATTTCGCCATGGAAGCCGCAAGGGTGCTTCGCAACAAAAGCTGATCCTATCCGCGCCCATACATCATGAAAAAAATTGCACCTTGATATCCGACATAAAAGGGAACTCTATAAATGGCACATCCCACAGAACCGACAGGGAATCCGGCCGGACAACCCGGGGGGCATGGCAAATCCGCTGATCATGCCCCATCGGCAAACGAACTCCGCCTTGTTGCTTGGGAAACCACGAGGAACTGCAATCTTTCGTGCGTCCACTGCAGGGCTGCAGCCACTTGCGGACCGTATACCGGGGAGATTGGCACAGACGCCGCTTATATGCTTCTGGATCAGATCGCGGAAGTCGGCAAACCCATCGTAATTTTAACCGGGGGAGAGCCGCTCCTGCGGGAAGACATCTTCCCCATCGCACGGTACGGCACGGAACTTGGCCTGAGAATGGTGATGGCGCCCAACGGAACGCTTGTCACCCCCCAGGTTGCCGAAAAAATGAAGTCATCCGGCATCGAACGCATCAGCATCAGTATAGACGGCGCGAGCGCAGAACAGCACGACGCCTTCCGCGGCGTCCCCGGTGCATACCAGGGGGCGATAAACGGCATCAACGCCGCCAAAAACGCCGGCATCGAATTTCAGATCAACACCACGATTACGCAGCTCAACCGGGACCAGATCCCGGAAATCCTTGCATTTGCCGAAGGCATCGGCGCTGTTGCCCTCCACATCTTCCTGCTGGTGCCTACCGGGCGCGGCAAATACATCGTGGACCAGGCGATTTCGGCGCAGGAATACGAAGATACGCTCAACTGGTTCTACGACCAGAAGCAGAAAACCACGCTCCAATTGAAAGCAACCTGTGCACCGCATTATTACCGAATACTGCGGCAGCGATCCCGCAAAGAAGGCAGACCGGTTACCTTTCAAACGCATGGGCTTGACGCGGTAACCCGGGGATGCCTCGGGGGTACCGGTTTCTGCTTCATCTCTCACAGGGGAATCGTGCAGCCATGCGGGTTTCTGGATCTTGAATGCGGGGATGTTACCAAAACCTCCTTCGCGGATATCTGGCGCGATTCTGAAATTTTCAAAAAGCTTCGCAATCCCGACAACCTGGAAGGCAAATGCGGCATATGCCAGTTTAGAAAAGTGTGCGGCGGTTGCCGGGCGCGGGCATATGAAGCCACCGGCAACTACCTTGCGGAAGAACCGCTCTGCAGTTACAACCCGTTGCAGCCGTAAACAACGGCAATGGATGCCGTATTTATATGCTTTCCCATTTTCGGAGATCATATTCATGGACGTCAAACAGATCTTTCTGCCGCGAATGGCCAATTTCTGCTACATGCTTGGTGACGAGGCGACCGGAACCTGCGCAGTGATCGATCCGGCATTCGATGCAAAAAAAATACGGGGGGAAATTGATGCTGCAGGCTACCGTATCACCCATGTCATCAACACGCACGGACATGCGGACCATGTTTCCGCAAATGCCGACATCATAAAGGCGACCGGAGCAACGCTTTGTATTCACGGGGCGGATGCGTCGCAAATGATCGGTTTTTTCAATCGCTCCATTTCCCGTCTGCTGGGCGGGAAAGGCTCTCCCGCAGCAACACGCACCCTTTCCGATGGCGATATTATTTCCGTCGGGAAAACCGATCTGCGGATCATCCATACGCCCGGCCATACACCTGGCTCCGTCTGCATATACGCGGACGGTCACCTGTTTACCGGGGACACGTTATTCGTGGGTGCGGTGGGGAGAACGGATCTTCCCGGCGGATCCTTTGAAACCCTTATCACATCGATCCACGAAAAGCTTTATACCCTGCCCGATGCAACTGTTGTGTGGCCGGGTCATGATTACGGAGATTCGCCCTCGTCCACCATAGGCCGCGAAAAAGCCGATAACCCGTTTACCTGATTACATACGGCCATGCTGAATACAAAAACAGTCGAGCGCATTGTTGGCCAGCGGATTATGGCCGGATTTCACGGCACCGATCTGAACCATGATCTTTGCTTCCTGATCGATACGCTCAGAGTGGGGGGGATCATCCTTTTCTCGAGAAATATTACCGGTCGGCAACAGCTGAAAACGCTTTGCATGAATGCCGCGGAATATGCGCGATCATGCGGTCTGCCGCCTCTTTTTATCGCAATCGACCAGGAAGGCGGCACGGTCGCACGTCTCAAAGGCCCTGACTTCACGGAATTCAAAGGTGCGAGATTTATCAAAAACGAACAGGACGCCGAGGCATTTGCGCGTATTACCGCAGAAGAGCTTTGTGGCGCCGGTATCAACATGGACATGGCCCCGGTAATGGACGTTGCCCCGCCCGGATTTGACAGCATCATGTCCAAACGGGTATTCGGCGACGATCCCCGCTGGGTGTGCAAAATCGGCTGCACGGTCATCCGGGGCCTGCAGGATCGCGGGGTCATGGCGGTTGCCAAGCATTTTCCCGGCATCGGCCGGACCTCCCTCGATTCACACATGGAACGACCCGATCTTGACGCTTCCATGGACAGCCTGGAAGCATTCGACCTCATCCCTTTTTATGCCGCTGCTGCCGAAGGCGTTTCCGGAATCATGCTCTCCCATGTGCGCTACACGGGAATCGACCCGGTATGGCCTGCGAGCCTGTCGCCTGCAATCGCAAAAAGCCTGCTTCGAAACAAAATGTCATACAAGGGCGTGGTCGTTACCGATGACCTTGAGATGGGGGCCATCCGCAATCACTATGATACGGAGACGGTCATGCGACAGGTACTGGACGCAGAAATTGACATTGCCCTGATATGCAAAACCAAAGAAGTCATCATCGATGCCTTTGATGCCATGTGCCGTCAAATAAGCGACCGTCCGGTTATCAGGGAAAAAGCCGATGCGTCGGAGAATCGCATACACGCCTTGAAAGCACGATTGGAATGAATGTGTCATCATCAACGGGGTATACGAATACGCCTGCGGACAGGAAACACCTGTTACCCCCCACAGTTTCATGGAGGAATATATGAACCGAAATGAGATGTTGTCGCGAATGAGGGATACCGCCCGAACATGGGACTTCATCATTATCGGCGGCGGCGCCACAGGTCTTGGCTGCGCCATTGAAGCAGCGTCCCGCGGCTATTCAACCCTGCTGCTTGAACAGGACGATTTTTCAAAGGGCACCTCAAGCCGCAGCACAAAACTGATCCACGGCGGGATCCGCTACCTGCAGCAGGGCAATGTCTCTCTGGTGCTGGAAGCCTTGAAGGAACGGGGACTGCTTCGCCAAAACGCCCCTCATCTGGTTCACAACCTTCCTTTCATCGTCCCCAGTTACGACTGGTGGGAGGGGCCGTTCTACGGCATCGGGCTGAAATTATACGATATGCTTGCAGGAAAGCACGGATTCGGGCGTTCCCGGTTTCTGTCCAAAGAAAAAATCCAGGAGAGCATTCCTACACTGGAAACGGCCGGTTTGCGCGGCGGGGTCATTTATTTCGACGGGCAGTTCGACGATGCGCGGCTTGCCGTAAACATGGCGCAAACCGCGGTGGAGCAGTCGGCAACGGTCATCAATTATGTGAAGGTGGTCGGGCTGATCAAGGAAAAGGAGATCGTCAGCGGCGTGCTTGCACAAGACGTCGAATCCCAAGAGACCTTCGAGATCCGATCGGCCGGAATCATCAATGCCACAGGTGTTTTCACCGACAGCATCCTTGAAATGGACAAACCCGGATCGGGCAACCTCATTATCCCGAGCCAGGGGGTTCACCTGGTGCTGGACGCCGATTTTCTGCCCGGAAAAAGCGCCATCATGGTGCCGCACACCTCCGACGGCCGGGTGCTTTTTGCCACGCCTTGGCATGACAAGGTGATCGTGGGGACAACCGACACGCCCGTCGAGTCCATCAGCCTGGAGCCGCGCGCCATGGAAGAAGAGCTCGAGTTTCTGCTCTCCCATGCAAGCCGCTACCTGACAAAGGATCCAACCCCTTCGGACGTGCTCAGCGTTTTTGCCGGTTTGCGCCCCCTGGTCAAAGACAAAGAATCCGGAAACACCTCTTCCATATCGAGGGACCATACCATCTACATTTCCAGTTCCGGATTGGTAACCGTTGCCGGCGGGAAATGGACTACCTACAGAAAAATGGCGGAAGATACGATTGATCATGCGGCCACCATCGCGCAGCTTCCCGAAAGTCCCTGCGTAAGCCGCAATATCCACATCCATGGCTATCATCGGCATGCCGAAAAATTCGGCGATCTGGCCCTCTACGGCAGTGACGCGCCGGCGATCAAGGACCTTTTGTACCATGATCCCGCCCTTGAAACGCCGATCACGCCCAACACGAAAACCATTTCCGGCGAAGTCGTCTGGGCGGTACGAAGGGAAATGGCCAGAACCGTCGAGGACTTCCTGTCCAGACGGACGCGGACGCTTCTGCTCGATGCCAGGGAAAGTATGAAAATGGCCCCTGCAGTAGCGGCGATCATGGCGAAAGAGCTTCAAAAGGACGACAGCTGGGCGGCGGGGCAGGTGGAAAAATATACTGCACTTGCAAGGGGATACCTGATTGCGTAGGTATTATTACCCATTTTTCAAGGAGAGAGTCCATGGATGACCAGAAACAAGATTATTCCCATGACCATGAACACGAGCATGGGCACGACCACGAAGACAGTGAAGAAACCAGGGAGGAGCTCCGCCGGTTGTTTTCCCACCTGAAAAACAAGGTTCATGTCCTTTTGTTTACGAAAAAGGGGGAAAATGACGTATATAATGACATCGCCCACAAAGTCCTTCAATGGTTCGGGCGGATCACTGATAAAATCGTGGTAACGCCCTATTCCCTTTCCCATGCGCTCGCAAAAAAATACGGCGTCACCCGTTCGCCGAGTCTCGTTTTTGCACCGGATACATGCGACATAAAATGGCTCGGAGCACCTGCAGGTGAAGAAGGCCGGGCCTTCGTTGAGCTCGTCATCCTTTTGGGCACGGGCAAAAGCGGGCTTTCTGAAGATTCGGAAAAAATTATTCGCAGCATTACGGATAAAAAACACATCCGGCTGTTTGTCAGTCCCACCTGCCCCTATTGCCCGCAGCAGGCCGTGAACGCCTGCAAGGCCGCTGTGGCGAAGCCCGGAGTTGTGTCGCTTGAAATCATTGATGTCCAGGCATTTCCGGATATCGCCGATGCCTACGACGCCCAATCGGTTCCCCAGGCGTTTGCCAACGATGAATTGATCGCCATGGGGGCCCAGGCGGAAGAACTGTTCTGCTTGAGCCTGGAAAAAATGTCCCAGCAGAACCTTTATATTCCCGACGATGATGCGCCCCTTGTCGAAACCGATCTGTTGATCATCGGCGGGGGACCCGCGGGATTGACGGCAGGCATCTATGCGGCAAGAAGCGGGTTGAATGCGGTCCTGCTTGAAAAAGACACGCTGGGAGGACAGGTTACCCAGACGCCCGTTGTGGAAAACTATCCCGGCATGACCCATGTCGGGGGGAAAGCCCTTGCAGACGTTATGGTTACCCATGCCTTGGAGTATGTCCGCATTTACCAGGGAGAGGAAGCCATGGATATTCAAAAAAATGAGAAAGGTCTGTTCACGATTTCCACGAACCGGCGAAAATTTACTGCAAGGGCCATTCTTCTGGCCACCGGGGCGAAGCATCGCCAATTGCAGGTCCCCGGGGAGTCCAAATTGTCGGGGCGCGGCGTCAGCTACTGCAGCACCTGCGACGGCCCCTTTTTCAAGGACAAAAAGGTGATCATTGTCGGCGGGGGCGACAGCGCGGCAACCGAGGCACTCCACCTCAAAAATATCGGCGTGGACGTCAGCATTGTTCACTGGCAGGACAAGCTCAAAGCGCAGCATTACCTGGCAAAACAGCTCCACGACAACAACATTGAGATCCTGTTCAACACAGAGGTCAAAGAGATACACGGGGAACGATCCGTCGAAAAAGTCACCCTGTATAACCACCTGACCCGTTCCAGTCAAATGCTGGCAGTCGATGGCGTGTTTATTGCCATCGGGTATGTCCCGGCCGTTTCACTTGCCCAGAAGATTGGCGTGGAATTGACGCCTGCCGGCTATATCCGGCAAGAGAACTTCCGGACCAGCGTAAAGGGAATTTATACGGCAGGCGACGTGACCGGCGGCTACAATCAGATCGTAATCGCGTCAGGCCAGGGTTCGGGTGCGGCCATGGCCATTTTCGAAGACCTGATCAACCCCTACTGGAAAGGTGCGGCCGGAGATAAGACATGAATCTTTCTGCAATTTCCGGCCGACAATCGATTATAAACAAGTATAAAGGCGTTTTTCATGCAATTAAAAAGGCTTGAAATCACAGGTTTCAAATCTTTTGCAGATAAATGCGCAATCGATTTTCCACCGGGCATATCCTCCATCGTCGGACCCAACGGCTGCGGAAAAAGCAATATTATCGATGCCATCAAATGGGCCATGGGGGAACAAAGCGTTAAGCAGCTCCGGGGGAAATCCATGGGGGACGTTATTTTCGCCGGCACGGACAGGCGAGCGCCTCTGAACATGGCGGAAGTTTCCCTGATCATTGCCGGGCACGACGGCACCGGGACTGAATCTCTCGATCAGTACACGGAAATAATGGTCACCCGAAGGCTTTACCGCTCCGGCGAGAGCCATTACCTGATCAATCGGCAGCCCTGCCGCCTGAAGGATGTCAGTGATATTTTCCTCCGGTATTCCATGGGTTCCCGGTCTTGCGCTATCATTCAGCAGGGAAACATCGGCGCCATTACCGATGCTTCCCCTGAGGAACGGCGGGCTTTTATTGAGGAGGCCGCCGGTGTTGTCCGGTATAAAACCCGTCGGCAGGAAGCTCTTTCAAAGGTAAGCGCCACCCGGGAAAATCTACTGCGTTTAAACGATATTCTCGATGAAATCAAGTCCCGGCTCGATGAATTGTCCGTTGAGGCGGAAAAAGCCCGCCGTTTTAGAAACTGCCGCAGCAATCTGAAAACGCATGATATTCTTGTTACGGTCTATTACCATGAGCAATATACCCGAAAGATTGAATCCACGGAAAAACTTCTGCACCAGTTGAATGAAAAAACCGCCTACAAGAGCGAAGAAATCGAGGGCCTGCATGCCGCCCTCCAGGAGATTGCATCATACCGCAGGGAAAAATCCGACGCCATTTCGGAAAAGAAGAACGCAAAAGACGAAAAACAGCGGACCGCAGAAAAACTTGACTACGAACACAAGCATCTGAAGAGCGAAGAAGCGCGCATTACGGAAGACAATGAACGATTTGAACGCTCCCTTGAAGAACTTGAAAAAAAAAACAAACAAATCGAGGAAGAACTGGAAAAGGAGCAGCACAAACTGATCGATCTGCAAAACCGGACGGATTCGGCAGAAAAAGAAATCGAAAAACAGAACCAAGCCGTTGCCGAGCACAAAAAAAAGCTTTCCGAACAAAGCGGACTGCTGGACGAAAAAAAAGACCGCCTGATGACCCTTTCGGCTCAGCATGCCCGACACCAGAACATTTTTCAGAATGCCGCGGCAAACAAGGAAAACCTTGAACGGAGAATCAGCCGGATAAATGAAGAAATCGCCAATACCGAACAGGAAATTTCCGAACTGTCCGATTCCGCTGACACAACCCGCAGCCACCGTGATGAAACAAAGATGCATCTTGATTCGCTGCTCCGCCGGAAATCGGAGTGTGAAACCACCCTGAAAGAAAAAAATGCCGCCCTTTCAGAAAAAATCCGTACGGTTGCCCAGCGGGAGAATGAACGAAGCCGGTACAAATCCAGGTTGGCCGTTCTGAAAAAAATGGAATCCAACTTCGAGTGGTACAAAGACGGGGTCAGGGCAATAATGAAAAACCGCGGGGAGATTGATGAAGATGGTCGAATACGGGGCATTGCCGCTGAAGTCGTCGATCCTGCGGAGGGATTTGAGCATGCGGTTGAAGCGGCCATGGGAGAATCACTGCAGTATATTATCGTCAACGGCCGAAAAGCCGGCATCGATTATATCGACTTTCTCAAAAAAGAAAAAGCGGGCCGGAGCGGGTTTATACCCATTGACATTTCAACGTCAACCGACAATCCCGACCCCGGGACGGCCAGCGGACGGGTCCGCGCACAAATGCTTGCAGACCACGTCCATATACGTCCCGGATTTGAATCTATCATTAAAACAATGCTGGCCGGCGTTGCCGTTGTCGAGGACATCAATGAGGCGATCTCCCTTTGGCAGACTGGCAACGGTCTTCGAAAAATCGTTACCCGCCAGGGGGATGTTGTATCGGGAAAGGGCATCCTGGTGGGGGGGAGCCGCGATCAATTGGCCGGCATCCTCGAAAAAAGGCAGGAAATCAAGCAGCTCCAGCAGGATATCAATGCAATCGACGATACGATCGCCGTGGAAAAAAAACGTCAAAAGGAGATGGAGGCATCGGTAAAAACGCTTGAAAACACGCTTTCCGATATTACCCAAAAAAAATTCAAATACGAAGCCGATCACCTTGACGCGGAAAAATTGCTGTACAAAACAACAGAGAAATTAAAGCATGCAAGACGGCAGATGGAAATTATCTCCCTTGAAAAAGAAAAACTGTCCGGTGAAAAAGCGGATATGGATTCGGAAATAGAACACCATGACCAGGTTTTGCAAGACATCTCCCATGACATTGAATCCGAAAAATCAGAAATTGAAGAAATCACCGGCGTCATTGAATCGCTGAAAGATACTGTGCGGACGTTCAACAACCGCCTGGTCGATTTGAAACTGGATGCCACACGCCTTTCAGCGGAATCGGAAAACACGCGCCGCACGGTTAGCCGCTTGAAGACGTTTCAATCGGAAGGGATCGATCGCTCCGAAGAAATACGAAGCAATATCGAATCCGGAAAAAAACGAAAACAAACCATCAGTGGAAAAATAACGGCATGTCAGTCCGCACTGGCTGAAACGCTTGCCTCCCTCAAACAGATCAAACAGGATCTTGCAGCCGAGGAAAACGATTACCAGAGGATCATCGACGAT
>JAWOAV010000156.1:0-7510 GCA_046498365.1 Desulfosalsimonadaceae bacterium | reverse complement strand
GCTGCTGCCTTGCTGGACGATTCAGCAAACAAACGCTTCGGCGGCGGTCCCGTATTATTCATTCACACGGGGGGAAACGCAGGATTGTACTATTAGCGCTGCTTGCAGTGCGGCTGAATATGGCCCCGCATGGGCGCCCCTTGCGGGTGCCCGTGCGAATAAATATAGGCCTGCAATTCTGGACCCCGTAGGGCACCCCTTGCGGGTGCCCGATCAGAAAAATATGGGCTTTCAATTCTGGCCTTCGTAGGGGCACCCCTTGCGGGTGCCCGGAATCAGGTCACCCACAAGGGGCGCCCCTATAAAATCTTCCTGATCATGGTGCCTATTGATAAATGCAAACAAGGGTAACAACAATTTCGATCCCGAAAACCCGAAATACAAACAAGCACCTGCGGTGAAACCCGAATGCTGCGATGGGTTCCAAAAGCAGTGCCGTAAAACAGGAGCATCTGATGGGCGGAAATCACCAGGATATGCAGAACATATGGGACAGCCGGTTTGCCCGGCTGCTGCTTGACACAATGGGAGAAGGGGTCTTTACCCTGGATTCGGAAGGAAGGATCACCTCGTGGAATCCGGCCATGGAAAGAATTTCCGGGTACCGGACGGAGGAGGCAATCGGCCAGCCGTGTTCGCTTCTTAATTTTACCCGGTGCTTCGGCAGGGAATGCCCGGCGAGTATTGAAGAGTGCGAGATATATAAAAAAGGCGCTGTGGAGCCGTCGGAATGCCAGCTGCAGCACAAGACCGGGATCAAGGTCTCGGTGATCAAAAATGCAAGAGTTTTAAAGGATGATGCGAACAATGTGATCGGTGTGGTTGAAACCGTTACCGATCTTACCGACCTTACTGCAGCCAGGAAAAAGGCGGAAGAAGCCCAGCAGAAGCTTCTGGAAATTCATCAGTTCGGAAACATCATCGGAAAGAGCCACGCCATAAAAGAGGTTTTCAAGGCGGTGCGCGTGGCCGCCAAAAGCGATGCGACCGTGCTTCTCCAGGGAGAATCCGGCACCGGAAAGGAGCTGGCCGCGGGGGCAATTCACTACAACAGCGATCGTGCTGCCGGCCCGTTGGTCGTTGTCAACTGCAGCGCCCTGTCAGAGTCCTTGCTGGAAAGCGAGTTGTTCGGCCATGTGCGGGGCGCTTTTACGGGTGCGCACCGGGACAGGGCAGGGCGTTTTGAGGAGGCGCACGGCGGCAGCATTCTGCTCGATGAAATCGGGGACGTCAGCCCCCTTATTCAGCTGAAGCTGCTTCGGGTGCTCCAGGAGCGTCAAATCGAGCGGGTCGGCGAAACCGTACCAAGAAAGATCGACATCCGGGTCATTGCGGCAACGTACAAGGACCTTTATGCACGGGTGCGCGAGGGGCTTTTTCGCGAGGATTTGTTTTACCGGCTCAAGGTTTTCCCCATTTTCATCCCCCCCTTACGGAAGCGCAGAGAAGATATACCGCTGCTGGTGAGGCATTTCACCGACAGTTTTAACAAAAAAACCGGCAAGTCGATTTCGGGTGTGACGCGGGACGCACTTCATCTCTTGATGGATTATAACTGGCCCGGCAATGTGCGTGAACTGGAAAATGCAATTGAACACGCATTTGTGCTTTGTGAAAATTCCTGGATAGATATTTTTGATCTTCCCGTGGAAATCAGGCAGAAAGAGATTGACCCCATGGCATGGCCGTTGCCCGTGGAGCCGGTTTCCGCGTATAAAAAACAGCCTGACAAGCACACCCTGATCGAGCTTCTTGATGAATGCGGATGGAACAAGGCAGAAGTCGGCCGAAGGCTTGGCAAAAGCAGGACCTCTGTTTGGAAGTACATGAAAAAATATAACATCCCGCTGGAGCCGCCGGAAAACGGGTAGGTTGTTGAACGGGTGCTGACAGTAACGTTATCAAAACGTTACTATAACGCCATGTTTACGCTGCTGCATCAAGGATGCGCGCCCTTGTATTCCCCTTCCTTTTTTGTTTATCTTATTGAAATTGAACTATATTATCCTTTCTACGGCAGCGGTCCGGGATCTCGGCATGATTCTTGATTGTAAAAGGGAAAACATGGAAAGGAACCGGATATCATGGAGATCATTAAACTGGAAGACCCGCGTGCGTTTGATCAGGCAACAGGGAACGGTGTGTGCATGGTGGATTTTAATGCGCCCTGGTGCGCGCCCTGCAGGGCACAGGAGCCAATACTCCATGAAATTGCAGAAGATTTTGATGCAAGCGCCGCAGTGGCCGAACTCGATGTGACGGTAAACCGGGAAGTCGCCTCCCGCCTCAGGATTCACAGCATTCCCACCATTATTGTTTTCAAGGACGGAAAAGAGATGAAGCGCTTTGTCGGCCTCCAGCCCAAGGACGTGCTGGCAGGGGCACTAAAGCAGGCCCTCGCACAAAGCACCTCTGCTGCTTCCTGATCCGGTTTTCCGCCCGATATTTTTGTCGGCGTCTTATTTCAAATCCCCGAGACACGCACGGTTGTCTGCGCTTTGAAACAAGACGCCGCTTTTGAGATGCGCTCTAAAATCCAAGGGTGTCGGAATACTGTTCCTTTCGAAGGTGTTCTCCCCATTTTTCACCCCACATGTCAGGGATGGTTTCCTCGACAGGAATAATTTTTTCCCAGGAAACATCCATTTCCCGGAAGATTTTTTTCAGTTCTTCCTCATCGGGTGCAAGCCAGATGCAGAACCGCCATCCTTCGTCGTAGTTGATATAGGTCCTGACCCACGTGGAGTTTTCCAGTTGCTGCATTTTCCGCCAGTTGTCCTGGATGGCACCGCAGTCAGCATCGGGGTTGTAATGTTCCACCATGAATTTTCTCATCTTGCTCATGATAAACCTCCTCTTTTTGGTTGTCGTTGCCTGCTGCAAATCTTTGCATTGATCATTAGACATGACGGTCCGGAACATGTATCGAGCATATTTTTTCATTGCTTTTCTCTGTGAATCTCTGTGTCTCCTCTGTGCCCTCTGTGGTAAAAACCATCGCCCTCGCATTTCCTGCCCCACTTGATCTTTTTTTTGAGATGGCTTGTAGTAAAGCAGCTCCGGGAAACGGTTCTCCCCGGAACGTCCCCGTTTTATGCGGCAAGACGTTCGGCCTGTTCAATGAGCAGGGCCTTGAGCCGTTCAAGGGTAACAGGACATGGCAGTATTGCGATCCCCATCCAGTCCGAGTATTCCAGCAGCTGCTCGGGTTTCTCCGCCATGTACTGATCCAGAAAGCCGATGCCGTCGAGCACCATGGCACCGCCGGTATGTTTCGGGAAGTTTTCGTTTGCAAGCCCCTTGTCCCAGCCTTGGTATACGTAATGCCTGAATTTGATCCATCCCGGCGTCATCCAGAGCACTTTTTCCCCTTCGGCCAGCTCCGCGCGCTCTGCCTCGCTTGCAAGCATGTCCATGCAGTGGGTGGCGTTGATCCTGGCAATATTGCCGCCCTGCTCCTGTATAATCGTGTCAATGGTCCGGGTGGGCTCCTTGGCGTTGACGTAACAGAACTTTCCGCCGTAAACCACGAGGACTTTATCTGCTTTCTGCCGGGCTTTCTGGATTTTTTCCACAAGCTGTTTTTCCAGCTCTTTTGGGTTTTCGTGCAGCCCGGGCGTGGTAAAATACAGATGGTCCGTGTCCAGGAACCCTTCTGCGCGCAGGTGATTGAGCTCCGGGCTCAGGGTGCCGCAGGAGACGATTGCAATATCGTTGAAGCGCATATTTTTTTCCTTTTTGTTACCGGGTTATCAATGCAACGATTGGTGTTTTACTGATGTAAGATCAATATGCGTGCCATACTCGCAAAAGCCGGCAAATATATTTATATTAATCTTTAAAATCAATAAATTATAAAATTTTGATGAGTCTTGGAGTTTTGGCGGGGAGGCTTTTGACGTGTAAATGTAACGGATTGTAGCGTTACCTTTTAAACAGTAACGTTATCCGTTTTGTTTCATGCGGCAGCGATATTGAAAACGGGCTGACAAAGCGCTTGCAGGGAGGCGCGAAAAACACCGCGCCCCCTGCAAAGCGTCTGCCATACCCGACCGGGCGTGGCGAAAATCGTGCAAAAGAATAAAAACGGATTGCGGGCTAGTACAGCGCTGCTCCGCATGCCGGGCAGAACTTGAACCTGGCGTCATCGACCGGTTCCGCGCAGTCCGGACACGTTCGCTGCACCGGTCCGAGCTCCATGATCAGCTCCCCGGGCCGGACCGGCACCATTTTCTTGTCCTTCTTGTAATCCGCCCTTTTGAGGATCCGCTTGACCACACCGTCCACCGGCGAAAGGATGGACTTTTCCTGCTTCATAATGGTGATGTTGAAGAGTTCCTCTCCTTTTTTGACCCGGTCGCCGGGATTGACGTACACAATCCAGAGATCGGCGTTGCTGGGGGAGGCGACATGAAAGATGTTCTCCGGGTCCGCCATTTCCATGCCGCCGGCTGCGCCTTGCACCGCCTCCGCCACTTTGACCGGGTACGAAAAGGTTTCCGTGTTGAATTCGTAGCGAACGACGCTGATTCCCTGGGCGTCGGGCGCGGATATATCGAGTATGCTCATCTGGTGGGGCTTGCCGTCACTGTCCTTGAACAGTATTTTGCGGCCGATTTCGAGCCCTTCGAACCAGATGTCCAGCGGCAGCCGGTTGGGGTTGCCGAATTCTTCCCGCTGCTTGAGGGTCTTCAGGGCGTCCCCCGGATGATTGAGGTACATGACCAGCTCTTCGGCCGTGGGTTCCCGTTTGAGCAGATCGGCAAGGGAGCGGCGCTCCTCTGTTATGTCGATCGGGGGGAGGGCGTCCAGGGGGGAATCTTCCGACCGGTTTGCAATGGCGTCCCTGTATTCCGGGCCAAACGCGCTTTCATACACCCAGTCCGGTGGAAATCCGAGCGGCAGCCTGCCGAAGCGCCCCAGAAGGAGCTGCCGGAAGGCATCGTTGCTGTCCCGGTAGAGCACCAGCCGGTCTTTCTTCACATCCTCGCTTAGCGCCTCTTCGGGAACATCGGCCACGCTTTCCAGCACGTCGAGCAGGTGCTGCACCTCTTTTTCGCCGCCGCGCTGGTATGCGGCGGTGACGGCCAGAAACGCCGTGTTCCAGGTAATCTGCGATCCGGGGGTCACGTCGTGGTAGCGCACAATCTGGCGGGTGCCGGCAAGAAACCGCAGCATGTAGGGGAGCAGGTATATATACCCCTGCTTCAGGGCCCCTTCCTGGGAAGACGACGTGGCCCCGCCGGGCATGGCGTGGGAGACCACATCATAATCGACCCCCTGAAAGTATGGCGCGGTATAGCGGTCGTAGTAGGGCATGATCTGCTTTAAGACAAAGCCGGTCTTGCGGATCATCTCCCGGTTCAGGTTGGTTTTGAGCCCGAGCTCCTCTTCCATGTAGGCGGCCGTGGAAAGTACTTCCCCCTGGCCGTACCAGCGCACGGCCGCACCGATGGCCGTGTCCACGATGTGGGCGCCGGCCTGGGCGGCCGCCCCCACGGCAGGCACGAACAGCCCGTCGGTGCAATGGCGGTGATAATGAACGACCAGTGCGGGATATTCCTTCCGGACGGCTGCCACGAGCGTGCGAATGAATTTCGGCGGGCAGACGCCGGCCATGTCCTTCAACCCCAATATGAAGCGGCTTTCGGCTTCCCGGCGGCTGAACCCGCCGATGCGCGCAACCATGTCCACGATTTCCCCGACAAGCCCCAGGTAGTGGGGGATGTCAAAGCCCTTTGCATAGGAAAGGGAAACCGCCGGTTCGAAAACACTGGAGGAAGAGTTGAGAACCACTTCCGCAAAAGGCTGCATGTTTTCGATATGGTTCAGAAAATCAAAGCAGCGGATAATGTCGTAGTGTTCGCAGATCATCTCACCCGTGAGCTGCATCAGGTTGCGGGGCTGGGGTTTGTACCCGAGCAGGTTGGTGGAGCGGACCAGTATCTGCTTGGGCGTTTGCGGGGCGAACTGGTTCCACGACCGGGCTTCGTTGAAGGGATAGGTCATGTTTGCCAGCATGGCCACGTGAAAATGCGCGCCGCCGCCGTTTTCAATCGAAAAAAAGCCGCATCCGTCCAGGTAGGGGCCGACAATGATGTCCTCGGCCAGGCGAAAGCGGTTTCCGCTGTTGGACTGGGTGATGTCGCGGCACGTCGTGTCCGTGAAATGGACGTGGTCCGTATCCCGGATATAATCGAGAAGCGCTTTGCGGTCTTTCCGGGGGTACGGGTTCACGCATTGCTTCGGGTCAATATCCGGCAGGACCGGCTCGAAGGGGCCTAAGCGCTTGTCTGCGCGCCCCCGGTATTCTCCCAGGGCGACAAAGGGGTTGTAGCCCCGGGCCGAGATTTCTGCCACCAGACGGGTCAGCCGGAAGGACTCCGGGTCGTTGTCCTTGTACTGCATCAATTTCGGGGAGTTCAGGATATACTTGGTGTCGCATTCGCCGGCCTTGAACTGGGGGTCGTTGATGATCCGGCGCAGAAACGGGATGGTCGTTTTCAATCCGCCGATCACATACTCCCGCAATGCGCGGTCCATAATGCGCAGCACCTTGGGCCAGGACCGGCCGTACGCGGCCAGAAGGGCCGCGGCCGAATCATACTGCGGCGGGAACTCGTAGCCCGCCGAAATGCAGGAGTCAAGGCGGACGCCCGGGCCGCCGGGGGATATGTACCGGTTGATGATGCCGGAGTTGGGGGCGAAATTGTTCTGCGGGTCCTCGCAGTTCACCCGCACCTGCATGGCATGGTTGAACGGCAGCGTTTCCTTTTCATTGAACCGCAGGCGCGCGCCAAAGGCGATCGCGATTTGTTCTTCGACCAGGTCCACGCCGTATCGGCACTCCGTGATGCCGTGCTCCACCTGCAGCCGGGTATTGACTTCGATCAGGTACGGGCTGCCGTCCGCGTCGATAAGGAACTCGACCGTCGCCAGGGAATAATAGCCGACTTCCCGGACCAATCTCCGGGCATAGGACTTCAACCGCTCCCGCAATTCGGGTGTCATGCCGTCCCATGGGGAAGGGGTGATTTCCACCAGCTTCTGGTGATTGCGCTGGATCGTGCAGTCGCGCTCGTCAAAGGCGAACACATTGCCATGGCGGTCTGCTGCTACCTGGATTTCGATGTGCCGCACGGATGTCAGCAGTTTCTCGAGGTATATGCGCGGGTTGCCGAACGTGGCGTGGGCAAGGGCGGATGCCTTGTCAAACGCCGTCTCCAGTTGTTCCGCCTCGTAAATCTCGTAAATACCCCTTCCGCCGCCGCCGCCTTCGGCTTTGAGCATGATGGGAAAGCCGAGTTCTTCGGCCCGTTTTCTCGCCTCCTGCTGGGTGACCGCGCCGACGGAACCCGGCACGACCGGAATGTCGAGTTTTATCGCCAACTCCCGGACCAGGCCATACCAACGATAATATTGTAGTAAAATTTTCAAATCATAATGTAATACATACCGGCGATTTAATATTTAACGGCAGCGTACCTTATGTTATAACCGCCCACGGGGC
>JAWOAV010000154.1:0-9512 GCA_046498365.1 Desulfosalsimonadaceae bacterium | reverse complement strand
CAGTGCGATATGCCCCTCATCGGTCAACCTGCGCAGGTTTTCCCCGTCAAAGTCGCATAGGTAAATCGCCTTGCCGTTCTGCGTTTCGGATGCAAATGCGATTTTTGTGTTGAAAACCCCGAAGTCTCCTGTCAGGCGGGAAATCATCTCATCACAGAACTTGAGCACCATTTTCCGAAGATCGGACACTTCACCGGTATAACGCTTTCCGAAAACGAGTTCCTGTCGGAAGGGATCGAAAAGCCTGAATTCCAGCTGCA
The DNA here is from genome assembly GCA_046498365.1 of Desulfosalsimonadaceae bacterium. Classification (GTDB taxonomy): domain Bacteria; phylum Desulfobacterota; class Desulfobacteria; order Desulfobacterales; family Desulfosalsimonadaceae; genus B1SED10-16. The sequence continues at coordinate 9,252 of JAWOAV010000154.1, read as the reverse complement.
AAATACGATCTTCCAGGCGCACTCCCCCCGTAATCAGCAGCTCGGCGCCGATATCCCGCCAGTTTTTAAAATTGATCTCGCTGGTCGCAATCCCCTGTCTACCCGGGGCATCAAGAAAGGCGCGGCTGTCGATCATGGTAAAATAACCGGTAAAATCGAGCGACCGGTACAACAGGTCGGCAACCCTGCCTGAAATCGCTTCCGTCTCACGGTTCTCTGAAAGGGAAGCGGGAACCGGAATGGCGATGGGTATCCTTTTCTGGAAAGGATCACTGATATTGATGTAATCATAATTGGCAAAACCTCTCCCGGACATGGCGAGAAGCAGCAAGAGACACAGAGAGGCAATCTTCAGGCAACGGCCTGGCTTGATCAGATACGGCATATTCATCAAACAATTTTCCACTTGACAGAATTGACAATTATTCATGGGGCCAACAACGAATTATCCTTTTGTTCAAAAACCGAAAACTTATTGCAAACCGCCGGGAGTAAACCCGACCATCAGGTTATACTGGGGCATCCCGTCCGGCAGGGGGGGCAGAGGGTTGGACTTCATGACGGTCTTGTAGGCGGACTCATCAAGGTAGGCATTGCCGGAGCGTTTTTCAAACCATACATCCCGGATTTCACCGTCGGGCATGATGGTGATCACGACACGACTTTCAAGGCCCCGGGTGTTTCCTGCGAGCGCTTCCGAAAAAGCCCAGTTTTTTGTCAATTGCTGCCGTACCTCGGCCTGGTAAATCTGAATGCGGGTATATTGCTCCGAGGACCTGCCCCCACTACCCCCCTGCCCCTTTGACGCCGTTCCGGATCCGCTTGCCGTCCCCTGAGGGCGATCCTGACCCCCGGTTTCTCCCGCCAGCTGATCGATGCGGCGCCTCACGGAGGCCCGACCGCGGTCCTCGGCGGTTTCCCTTTCCAACCGCCTGACCGCATCCGCAACCCGGCGGCCGCTGTCCTGCCGTTCAAGGTCCTCCGGCATGACCAGTTCATGGCGTGTACTCTTTTCCGGCCTTTGAGATGCAGGTTGTTTCACCTGGGGCGCAGAAGAAGCCCGCAATTCCTCCGGAAAAATCAATTCGTGCGCGGACGGCGCCTCAACAGCCATCGAATTCCCGGATTTAAGCGGAATTTCTTCAGGTGCATCAGGGGGTGCTTCTTCTGACGGCACTTCTTCGAAAACATCCCCGCCAGCGTCTTCCCCGGAAGAAAGAATGGGAGGACCCGGTTGAAGTGATACCAGCTGGACCTCTATGGATTCAAAGCGGTCGAATCTTCCCTGGCCTTCTTTCCCGCCCGTCAGAAGCAGCAAAAGTACAAGCATCATGTGGGCGCCAAAAGAGATTCCGAAATATACGGCGGATGATTTATCCAACCTTCCGGGTTTGACCCCGTAGTCGTTTCCCTGTTGCAATTCAGACGGCATCGTCGATATCTAAAAAATCGGTTTGCGATTGTATTGTTGGGTATGGTTTACCTTGATTTTTCCCGCTTTGCATCTTCATCAAGGCTTCCGACCGGTTCCGTTACCACCCCGAGCTGCTGCACCCCGGCGCGTTTGATTTCCGACATGACCAGTACGACTGTTCCGTAATCCACGCTGGTGTCGGCCCGCAGAAAAACGTTTCTGGAAGAACGGTTCTCAAGGATGAAAGACAGTTTCTCCCCCAGTCCGTCAACGGACACGTCCGTTTCATTGATCGAAATTCCGCCTTCGCTGTTGATGACCACGACCAGGGGATCCTCCACCTGGTCCAGCGATGTTGCATGCTGGGTTTTCGGCAGCGAGACATCCACACCCTGGACCATCATGGGCGCAGCCACCATGAAGACAATCAAAAGTACCAGCATGACGTCCACGAAAGGGGTCACATTGATGTCGGACAACAGGGACCGCTGGTTTGTATCGAAGGCCATTGCTATGACTCCCTGGATTGTTGTCGTCTGGCTTCGTTTTCCACGATACTCATAAAATCGCTGGAAAAGCTTTCCATTTCAGATTCAATAATGCGAATTTTCTGGGTGAAATAATTGAACGCCATCACTGCGGGGATCGCAACAGCAAGCCCGGCGGCTGTAGCAACAAGCGCTTCCGAAACGCCCGGTGCAACGGTGCCAAGGCTTGTAGAGCCGGCTTGAATGGCGATGGAACGGAATGCGTTCATGATTCCCCACACCGTTCCGAAAAGCCCGATGAAAGGCGCGATATTTCCGGTAGTGGCCAGAAAGGGCACCATCTGGATCATCCGGACGCTTTCCACATTCCGTGAACGGCCAAGGACGCGCCGTATACTTTCAACGTTGGCCGTAAAATCGGTATCGTCCTGCTCCTGGGCACCGGGACGATTCAATTTCCGCAACTCAATATAGGCGTTTCTGAAAATACGGGCGACAGGGCTGTTTTTGAGATCCTTGGCCCTGGCAAAGGCGTTTGAAAAATCCCGGGTCTTCCAGAAATACTCGATAAACTGCGCGGACTCCTTGAAGGCCCGACGGACGTAAAGGTATTTCATAAGAATAATCGTCCACGTGGCGATGGAAAACCCAAGCAGAATATAAATGACAAACTGCACCATCGGGCCTGCGTTGCGCACCATTGAAACAATACTGAGATCTTCGGGGCTCATCGTTTTTGCTGCTCCATAACGATTTGATATTTGTAAAGCCGGGGGACCGGGGGCGGATTTGAAAAGTCTTTCATTGAACAATTTCACTTAGCCGCAAAAGTGTAATAGAAGTTATCCAAGCCTTCACCCGGTGTCAAGCATAATAAGCAGCACAACACTTTGCGACCGCTGGCCGGGGGGATTCTACAAAAAAGCCCTTATGCGCTCAATGCATAAGGGCTTTTTGTTTATTTTTGCCTGCAAAAAAGGCAGGGGGAAACAGGATCAGGAAGGCATTACATCATGCCGCCCATGCCGCCCATGCCTCCCATTCCGCCCATACCGCCGCCGGGCATGCCGCCTTCACCCTTTTCTTCCGGGATTTCAGCGATCATAGCCTCGGTGGTCAGCATCAGGGATGCAACACTTGCCGCATTCTGCAGGGCGAACCGAACGACCTTGGTCGGGTCGATGACACCGGCCTTGATCAGGTCTTCATAGGTGTTGGTTTCCGCATTGTAGCCAACCGCGTCCTTTTCCTTCTTTACCTGGTCGATGACCACGGAGCCTTCAAAACCGGCGTTGTTGGCAATCTGGCGCAGCGGTTCTTCAATCGCCCGGATGACGACCTTGACACCCAGCGACTGCTCCGCATTGAGTTTAAGCTTCTCAAGGGCAGCAACACTTCTCACGAGGGCCACACCGCCGCCGGGCACAATGCCTTCTTCCACGGCCGCACGCGTCGCATTGAGGGCGTCTTCCACGCGGGCTTTCTTTTCCTTCATTTCGGTTTCAGTCGCCGCGCCCACGTTGATCACCGCAACACCGCCGACGAGCTTGGCAAGCCGCTCCTGCAGTTTTTCACGGTCATAATCCGATGAGGTGTCCTCGATCTGCGTGCGAATCTGTTTTACGCGCTTTTCAATGTCCGTCTTGGTCCCGGCGCCGTCCACGATGGTGGTGTTGTCCTTGTCGATGGAGACGGACTTCGCCCGGCCGAGATCCTCAACGGTTATGCTTTCAAGCTTGAGGCCGATATCTTCGGAAATGACCTGTCCGCCGGTCAAAACAGCGATATCCTGCAGCATTGCCTTTCTCCGGTCGCCGAATCCCGGCGCCTTTACGGCAGCCACGTTCAACGTGCCCCGGAGTTTATTGACGACGAGCGTTGCCAGGGCTTCGCCTTCCACGTCCTCGGCGATGATCAGAAGGGGTTTGCCCATTCTGGAAATCTGTTCAAGGATCGGCAGAAGATCTTTCATGCTGCCGATCTTCTTTTCGCTGATCAGGATGTAGGGGTCGTCAAGGTTTACGGTCATTTTTTCCGTATCCGTGACAAAATAAGGGGATACGTATCCGCGGTCAAACTGCATGCCTTCGACAACGTCCAGCGTGGTTTCCATGGACTTGGCTTCTTCCACGGTAATGACGCCTTCCTTGCCGACCTTTTCCATGGCCTCGGCGATGATGTTGCCGATGGTTTCGTCGTTGTTCGCGGAAATGGTGCCGATCTGGGCGATTTCCCGCTGGCTGCTTGCGGAGCGGCTCAACTTGTTGAGCTCCTTGACAGCGGTTTCAACGGCCTTTTCAATGCCGCGCTTGATCGACATGGGGTTGTTGCCGGCGGCAACGAGTTTCTGCCCTTCATTATAAATGGACCTCGCGAGCACGGTTGCCGTGGTGGTGCCGTCACCGGCCATGTCGCTGGTCTTGCTGGCGACTTCCTTGACCATCTGGGCACCCATGTTTTCAAACTTGTCTTCAAGCTCGATTTCCTTTGCCACGGTGACGCCGTCCTTTGTCACGGTGGGAGAACCCCAGGACTTGTCAATAACAACATTGCGACCACGGGGACCAAGCGTTACCTGAACCGCATCGGCAAGCTTGTTAACGCCGTTTAACATTTTCTCCCGGGCTTTATACCCGTATTTTATATCTTTCGCACTCATATCGTATTCCCTCCAGTTTTCGATTCAAATTCAACAGGTTATTCAATAATTCCGAGAATATCATCTTCCCGCATGACCAGATGCTCTTCATCTTCGATCTTGATCTCTGTGCCCGCATATTTGGCGAACAAAACGCGGTCGCCCTTTTTCACTTGGAGCGGCACCCGTTTTCCGTCATCGCCGAGCTTGCCGTCGCCCACCGCTATGACTTCACCCTGGGCCGGCTTTTCCTTGGCGCTGTCGGGAATAATAATGCCACCCCTGGTTTTGGCTTCTTCTTCCAAGCGTTTTACAAGGATTCGATCATTTAAGGGTTTAATCTTCATTGCCAACTTCTCCTTTTCTTGTACCATTAGCTGTTAAAAGTAAATATACGCGAAACACCCACAAGCAAAAGGCTGATGGAACGCATGTATTTCAATCGGGGGATTGACCAAAAAACAAACAGACCGGCAGCGCTGCCGGCGATATTAGGTTGCTGCCGTTTTGTCACGAAGAGGACGAATCGGCAGCTTTGCACGAAGACCCGCATGCTGCAGTATCCGTACCTGAAGACGGCGCGGCAGCCTCTGTTTTCGCTTTTTTGTTTTTGTTTTCCGGAGGCGGGGATGTTTTACCGGAGCTGTTGGCGTAATCGGTCACATACCAACCGCTTCCTTTTAAATGGAATGTACACTGAGAGATCCGCTTATGGAGTTTGCCGGCGCACTCCGGACATTCGGTAAGCGGATTGTCGGACATTTTCTGAAGGATTTCATGAACCTTGCCACAGGTCCCACACTCATACTCATATATCGGCATCGTTAAAATTTCTCCTGTTTTCAGAATGATACCTTGACAATGATCGCCGCCTCAAATAGTCTTCCTAAATATAGTCAGCGTTTTTTCATTGTCAAGACGTGAAAAAAAAAATTTTGCCCCGCCAAAAACCCCGGGGCACCTCATGTAGCGTCATCCCGGTTTACCATGATTTCATCCATCTGCTCAAAGGCTTCCTGCCATTTTCCGTAAAAGGCAAAAACCGGCTCCATCGCCTCAATATTCGCTTTTTTGAGCATTTCCCGCGTTGCATGGTGTACCCGGATTTCTTCGAGCTGCCGCTCGTCAGTCGGTACGTGAAAATGCTGGAGAAAGCGCCTGAAACGGACTACGTGAATCAACTCGTGGCAGACGATATAGACCATGAACGGATAAAGGCGCAATTGGCTGAAGCGCTTAACCGCGTCAAGAATGGCATGATCCTGCAGGCATATCAGGTAGAAATCCGCCGCATCGGTTTCCAGCAGCGAGTCCCTTTTCTGCGCATGGTACCGCACGATCTGGGCAAAATGGTCCTCAACAATCTCGTGGGGCGCCAGTTGAGATGCCGTCTTGATATCGTAGTTCAATTGTCTCATCTGGCTGTTTGAAAATTTATAGAAATTCGAAACCAATTCTTCCGCGATCCCAACCGCCTGGTTGACCGCCGCCATCTGTGGCGCATCAAATTTTGCATGTTCAATGCCTTCTGCCATGGTCCTCTTTCACGAAAAAACACAAAACACATGATTTGCCAAAATAGCGTGTCTTTTGCGCCACGCCCTTTACCCCTGCAAAACCATTTTCTACGGGTTCGTTATGCATGCCCTGTGTCTTTACATGCGTATGCCCGGGAACAGGGGCGAAAAGCAAAAATATGATGGACTTGATTTTTCAAGTGGGTTATAATATATTTTTTACATCTATGAAACGACTTTTTACGGAAGGGGGTGATCGATTGGGGAGCGTCATTAAGAAACGCAGGAAAAAGATGCGCAAGCACAAGCATCGCAAACTCCTGGCACGAACAAGACATCAGAGACGGAAAGGGAAATAAATGATACCGGTCCGTTTGTCTATAAAAAAGCCGGGATAAATCGTATTGGATAGCAACCTTTATCGCAATCCGTTTGTCCCGGCTTTTTTTGTTTCCGGCCGCAGCAATTCTGCTTATTCCGTCCCCTCGACGGAAAAATCGTTTAAATACTCCAGGAACCTGGAATCCGTGGACAACACCAGCTGGGAGCCGCCCAGGGAGGATTTGTATACATCAAGAGATTTCATGAATGAATAGAATTCCGGATCAAGGCTGTACGCTTCGGCATAAATTCTGGTCGCCTCCGCATCCGCACGCCCCTTGATTTCTTCTGAAACGGCATACGCCTCCGATTGAATTTCCAGCAGGTCACGTTCCCGGTCACCGTCTATTTTTCTGGCTTCCCCCTGCCCCATGGACCGTATCTTTTCCGCCATCTGGTTGCGCTCTGCAATCATCCGGTTATAAACGGAGTTCCGGACTTCCTGCACATAGTTGAGTCGCTTGATCTTGATGTCGATCAACTGAATGCCCAGGTGATCCAGCTTGGGCTGGGCCTCCTCAAGCATCATCCGGGTCATCTTTTCGCGCCCCACATCGACTTTATACTGGGTCGGGCGCTGCTCCCGCTCGATTTCTTCCAGGGCCTGCTGCACCGCTTCGTCATCGATATCCCCGTGATCCAGGGCCGTCATTTCCCGGTTGCTGGTTCTTACGGTTTCAATGAGCTGGTGCGATGTGATCACGTTTCTCACCGCCGGGTTGATAATGTCATCCAGCCGGGAAAGGGCGCTTTGCCGATCCGAAACCGTTCGCAGGTATGCAACCGGGTCCACGATGCGCCACCGGGAAAAAGAATCGACCCAGATATAGGTCTTGTCCCCCGTGGGGATCTGTCCCGGGTCGCCATCCCATGCCTGGATATTTTTCGGGAAAAAATTGACTTTTTGTACGACCGGAATCCGGAAATTCAAGCCCGGTTCGGTGATGGGTTCGCCCACCACCCGGCCGAACTGCGTGATCACCACCTGCTCGGTTTCATCGACCTTGTATACGGCAGACATGGCGCCGGCCGCAATTGCGATCAATACGGCAACGATGATTATAAGTTTATTGGCCTGCATTTGTTTTTCCTTTGTTTATTCCCATCTGTAAAAGCGGCAAAAGGCTGTGCTGCTGTCCGCCGATAATATATTTTTCCTCGAGTCCGGGGAGAACGGTTTCCATCATCTCCAGGTAGAGCCGGCTCCGGGTCACATCCTTTGAAAGACTATACGCTTCGTATTGGGCCCGGAAACGGGATGCATCACCGGTCGAGCGGTTGATTCGCCTGCTTGCATAGCCTCTGGCCGCCTCAATGGTCTTCTGGGCCTCGCCTCGGGCCTGGGGGATCACCCGGTTGTACTCCTGGCGGGCACCGTAGATCACTTCTTCCTTTTCCTGCACCGCCCGGTTCACTTCGTTGAATGAATCCTGCACCGGCTGGGGCACATTGGTATTGCCCAGCTCCACCGTAACGATATATATGCCGGTGTCGGCCTCATTCAGGTCTTTCTGCAGCCGCTCCCGGGAATCCGCCGCGATTTCATGGCGCTTGCTGATCACTTCATTTATGCTGCGATCACCCACCACGAGACGCATGGAGGCCTCCGCCATATCCCGGATCAACCGCTGAACGTCGGCCACGTTAAACAAGTACTTGTATGGATCATTGATCCGGTATTGCACGATCCACGGAACAACCCCCACGTTAAGATCTCCCGTCAGCATCAACGCCACGTCCATGCTCTCATGGGCAAATGTCTTTCTGGCATCCGCATCGGTTTCGACACCGAACTCTTCGGTGAAAATCCGGCCGGTTTTGACGTTCGTTACCGATTCAATACCGGTCGGCAGCTTCACATGAAGGCCAGGCGGGGTCTTTCTCACAAACTTTCCGAATCGTTGAATCATGCCGACTTCGTTGGTTTGCACCGTATATATCATTGTCGAAACGATAACGGCCGCCACCCCGATCAAAACGATGAGAATCCATATCCGGCCCGGATTGAATTTCTTGAACTTGTCGATTATATCATCGATGCCCGGCGGCTGCGGCCCGCTGCCGCCGTTGTGGTTTCCCGTTCCGCTGCTGCGGTTTCGCTCCTTTTGTTTTTGCTGGAGCTTGTCCCAATCCCAATTCATTGACTGTTTCTCCCTGGTTGTTTTACAGCCGCCGGTTTACCGTACGGCCAATGCCCTCGGAATATCCTCCTGCCGGTGGAACACTTTGTGCCTGACCTCATGAATACCCTGAGCTCATGAATACGACCATACACCCTGCAGACGCATCGGGCAATTATGATCATCGGGGCGCTTCAGGGTTATGCCGCATCAGCATAACAGGCTCATGGAATGTATCCGGGGCGAGCGTAAAAAGGCATCCGTATGAAAAACCATTATGGATTTTTACATCGAAGTACTGTATTTACCTAAGCATACAATTGAAGTCAAGGAATTTACGACGCCCCCCGGGCGCCGCTGCAGATGCATCCCTGCATCCGGAAAAACGGGGCGCGGCACGGCAATGAAAATCACTGCCAACGGCATAGACAATCAAAACAAAAAAATCGGCAATGGCGGATCAGCGAAAAAGACAGGGCGAATACAGTCATATTTCAGAAGTACTTTCGGGTATCGTCAAAACCATCCGTAGCGAATCCGCCACGGATCTCTCGATGATCCGGGAGGAATGGAACCGGATCGTTGATCCCGCCATCGCCGCGCATGCCCGACCGGAAGCGCTGAAAAAGGACATCCTCCTGGTCAAGGTGGCCAGCTCCACGCTGACCCATCGGCTCCGGTTTATGACACCCGG
>JAWOAV010000064.1:0-12140 GCA_046498365.1 Desulfosalsimonadaceae bacterium | reverse complement strand
CCACGATGTCGTTCATACAGTCAGCTGTTCACCTTAACAAAATAATCTCACCGGAGGAGGGTAAAAATTACAGTAACGAGACAATATCCGTGGAACTGAGCAACCTGGGCCGGGATACAATTGATGAGATCTCCATGTCATATATAGTCAATGGCAGCCCGGCTGTTAACGAAACTTTCAGTAGCGACTTCAAACCGGGTGACACCATAAGCCTCTCTTTCTCAGAAACAATAGATATGACTGAAATAAATGTATACCGGATACGGGTTTTTGTGACATCCTTTTCGCAAAGCCCTATATTATCTTATGGTAAAGTCGGTTTAGCGAGCGGGGATTGTTTGGCCATGGATGACATATTGAAAAAACTGCCGTTTTTCGTCGACCAGGTGCAGGCGATAAAAGAAACGGTCATTTCCAACATTGTCCTTATCGGGCAGGTGCCCGGCCCGACGTTCGATGAAGACGCAAGGGCGGATATCTTCCTGGAACGGCTCGCGTGCGCCGCGGTGGACGAATGCGGCAAAGACCAGCTGAAAAACGCCATAGGCATCATCAAGGGGAAAGACGGGAAAAACCATGATCCGATTTTTCTGACGGCCCACCTGGATACGATATATTCCGGGGACGACGTGGAGCACAACTACATCGTCCGGAAAAACGCCATTACCGGCCCCGGCATCCTCGACAACACGGTGTCCATCGGGATATTGGCCTCTCTTCCCCTGATTTTTCGGCATCTCAAAATTTCTTTTTCCTCTGATATCGTGCTTGCGGGGGTCACCCAGTCCATCGGCAGGGGGAACCTGCGGGGCATTCGCCACCTGCTGAATACCTGGTCGCGCCCCATCCGCAGCGGCATCATCATTGAGGGGCAGGTGCTCGGGCATTTCAATTACTATTCCGAGGGAATCATCCGCGGCGAAATTTCATGCGACATCCTGGCGACCCGCCATTTTTTCACGGAAAAATACAAGCCCAACGCCATCTTGATCTTAAATGAGGTGATCAACGAACTGCTCGGCATCAACCTGCCCCAGCGTCCCCGCTGCCGCATCATCATCGGGAAGATAACCGGCGGCCACAAGCACGGCGAAATTCCTGTCCAGGCCCGCCTGGGCTTTGAAATCCAGAGCGACTCCGACGAAATGGTCAAAGAGGTCTACGAAAAAATAGAAGACATTGTGGAGGGCGTGGGACATGAACACTCCGTGACACTGAAACTCGAAACCATTACCGTTCAAAACGCCGCCGCCCTGAAATACGGCCACCCGCTGGTCAAATGCACCGTGGCGATAATGAAAAGCCTCGGTCTGAAACCTGTCAGCGAATCGAGCGAATCGGAGTTGTCGGTATTTCTGTCCAGAAATATCCCCGCCGTGACCCTGGGCATGACCACCGGTAAAAACGCGCACCTGGCCAATGCAACCATGCGGATCAATCCCATGTTTACCGGAATCGCGCAGATAATCGGGCTGCTTCTGGCCATCGACAAGGGGTTGTGCGATGTCAAGTGACAGCTGGCTGCGAAAAAACACCTTTCATCACTCGAAATTCAAGGATATCGGGAAACTCGTCAAAAAAAAGGAACAGAAGGAAATCAGCGTCTCCCTATGCCTGCCCACGCTCAACGAAGAAAAAACCATCGGCAAGCAAATCGTTATCATGAAGTCCGAACTGATGACCCGGTATCCGCTCCTTGACGAAATCGTCGTGGTGGATTCGGGGTCCACGGACAACACCTGCGAGGTTGCGGCCGACTACGGCGCGAACGTGCATGCCGCAAATGATATCCTGCCGAACCTGCCGGTTTTCAAAGGCAAGGGGGAGAACCTGTGGAAAGCCCTCTACGTGGCAAAGGGGGATATCATCATCTATCTGGATGCCGATATTACCAATATCCACCACCGTTTCGCCTATGCCCTCCTGGGGCCGCTGCTGATGTATGACCACATCAAATACGTGAAAGCGTTTTACGACCGCCCCCTTGCCGGGGAAGACGCAAGGATCCGTCCGACCGGAGGGGGACGGGTCACGGAACTGGTGATCCGCCCTGTCTTCTCGCTCTTTTATCCGGAGCTGACGCAGATTCTGCAGCCCCTTTCCGGCGAATATGCCGCTTTCCGCGACATCCTGGAAACGATCCCCTTCCCCATCGGGTACGGTATAGAAACCAGTTTGATCCTGGATATTTATGACAAATGGGGCATCGACGTGATCGCCCAGGTGGACCTCGACAAACGGGTTCACCGGAACCAGGACACCAAGGCGCTCGGGAAAATGGCTTTCGTGATCATGAAAACATTTCTCAAGCGAATTGAAAATTATGGCCTGGTGGAAATCCGGCAGAAGGTGTATAATGAATTGATTCAGTACCAGAAAGTACCCGGACATTACCAGGAAGAACTGTTTTGCATCGAGGGGCACGAGCGCCCCCCGATTATCGACATACCCGAATACAGGCAGAAATTCAACATACCGGACGATTATCACCGATGACCCGAAGCGCCGAATGCCTGCCCGACGGCCGGCTTGAAGATACCTATAAACGGCATATCAACTACCTGCGGATTTCCATCACGGACCGGTGCAACCTGAGGTGCATATATTGCACCCCCCGGGGCCGGGTACAGAAACTCCCCCACGCCGCCATTCTGCGATACGAGGAAATTACGAGAATCGCACGGATCGGCGCCGCACTGGGCATTACAAAGCTCCGGATAACAGGCGGCGAACCCCTCGTGAGAAAAGGGGTTGATGCGTTTCTGGAACAACTGACCGGGATCGCCGGCATAAAGGACATCTCCCTGACCACCAACGGCATCGTACTGGAAAAACACCTGGACCACCTCCGTGGTATCGGCATAAAACGCCTGAACATCAGCCTCGATACCCTGAATCCACAAAAATACGCGAAAATAACCGGCTACAACGGCTTTGAGCGGGTATGGTCCGCCATTTCTGCAGCCCTGGAAAAGGGCTTTTCACCGATCAAAATCAACGTGGTGGCACTCCGGGGAATAAATGACGGAGAATTAACCGATCTGGCGGCCCTGACGCTCCGGTACCCCTTTCACGTCCGTTTCATTGAGCAGATGCCCTATTTCGGCCCCGGGCTCGCGGATGCCTCCCCCCCCCTTACAGAAACCGATATCCGGTCGATCATCGCCCCCCTGGGGGAGCTGGAAGACTGCGGGGCGAACCGCCGCCAGGGCCCTGCCGCACGGTATCGCATAAAGGGCGCACCGGGCGAAATCGGCTTTATCAGCCCGGTAACCCATCATTTCTGCAAGTGGTGCAACCGGCTCCGGCTCACGTCCGACGGATGGCTTCGCAGCTGCCTGTTGTCCAATGTCGTAACCGACATAAAAACCCCTCTTCGCAACAATGCCACCGATACCGAACTGGCCCGCGTGATTGTGGCAGCGGTCGAGAAAAAACCCCTGGAAAAAGGTCAAACCGATCTGGATGGCACGTGCGGCGCCCGAATGTTTGCCATCGGGGGATAGGTTTTACAAATCTGCAGAAAAGATTCCGGTGAACCCTGCGGGCGCGATGCCGATGACGCAGTGCGTCCACGGGTATCTCTCCGTAAATTTCCTCCGCAGGACCCAATCAATAGTTGATGGAATCGTCAAAACACGCTAAGGATAATCTTTGAACCACTCGAAAGAAAAAAAAACAACCAACGACAGGTACGGCAAAGGGATTTCTTATGAACCGATTTTGCGGCACTGCGCTCAAGCGCCGGTTTTTTATCGTATTTTCATTGATGGTTTTTTTTGCCTTTCCGCTGCATGTCCGGGCCGAAGGAGAGCGGGAAGTAACCCTTGAAGAGGCATACCACAGCGCACTCCGACACAACGAGCAGATCCTGGCTTCGGGGCACCGGGTGGATCAGGCAAAGGAGGATATCCGGATCGCCAAATCGCCGCTGTTTCCCCAGGTTCAATTGCGGGGGCGGCACATACGGATGAAGGAAACCACCTACCAGGGGCTCGGCATAACCGGTCCCGACCACTACAACGAAGCAAGCATACAGGGCTCCCAGGTGCTTTTCCAGGGCGGCAAGCTGCGCATCGGCATCCAGGCCAGCCGGTATGTGGCGGAAAGCGGTGTGTATGAAGACTACCGAACACGCCAGCAGATCCTTTTCGCGGTTTCCAACAGCTTCTACAACGTCCTTTTCGCCAGGCGGTCCACGGATATTGCGGAAAGCCAGCTGACCCGGTCCAACCAGCACCTTGAACTCGCCCGCCAGCGCCAGGAGGTCGGCCTGGTGGACATGACCGCCGTACTCAGGGCCCGGGTCCAGGTGGCGGCGGCCATGGAAGCCCTTGAAGAGGCCCGGAACAATTATACCGTGGCCAAGGAGCGGCTTGCCCTGGAAATGGGCATACCGACCCCGCCGGATTCGGTGAAGGAGCCGGAAACCATTGAAATGGAGGACGCCACCGTGGACGCCTACATTGAATACGCGTTCCAGCACCGGCAGGACCTGCTGGCGGCCGAAAAATGGCTGCTGGCCGCAGAAAGCAACGTGAAGGCGGAAAGGAGAGACTTTTTTCCCTCCCTGTCGGTGGAAGGAAGCTATTCCATGGTGGATGAGGACCTGGTTTATGAGGGGGACGATTACAACTGGCAGGCTGCCCTGGTCGCCTCCCTGCCCCTGTTCACCGGCTTTAAAAACACGGCGGACGTGGCAAAGGCAAGGGCGGCCGAATCCGAAATGCAGGCCGCCTATAACCGCGCAAAACAGGAAATACGCCTTGATGTTCGCCAGGCATATGCGGATATCCAGACACGAAAAAAGATGATCCGGCACCTTAACGACCAGGTCGATTCCGCCCGGGCCAATTACGAGCAGGTCAGCGCAAAGTTCGAGGAAGGGCTCGCATCCACTGTTGACCTGGTAGATGCGGATACGGCCTTGAACGAGGCCGAGTTAAGCATGGCAAACGTATATTACCGGCTCCAGCTGGACCACCTGAGCCTGAAGCTTGCCACAGGCGAATTTCTCCAGCATATGCTCCAGTAAAAGGCCTTCAGGGCTGCGCCCTTCCCCTGCGGAATCGCAGAGAAACCGGGGCATCAGGCGGGGGAAAGAAACCGGCTCAAGACCTTGTGCAGATCCGGTTTGCGGATGGGTTTGGAGATGTAATCGTCCATTCCGGCGGCCAGGCATTCTTCCCGGTGCTCTTTCATTGCATGGGCGGTCATGGCAACGATGGGGACATCGGAATACCCTTTTTCCCGGATCGCGCGGAGCGCTTCAAAACCGTCCATCTCCGGCATCTGGATATCCATAAGAACAAGATCGAAATCCTTAGGGGTAGCACTGAACCTTTTCACCGCTTCCTTCCCGTTTTTCGCCAGCATCACCCGGCAGCCGGCTTTTTTCAGCATCATGTCGATCAGTTTCCGGTTGACCGCATTGTCCTCGGCAACCAGAACAGATGACTGCGAAAAAACCGTTTCGCCCCCGTCCGGGCGCTTAACGTCTCCGGGCAGAGCCGCTTCGCTGCTTCCACCGGTCAAAACCTGTGCCACCACCTCAAAGAGACGCTCCCTGCGAACCGGCTTGATCAGGGACTGCTGAAACCCTGCCTGGGCGAAAAGCTCCGGATCCCGCTCCATGAGATAGGACGCGGCGATCAACGGCAGCCCCGATATTTGAGGATTTCGGGAGGCCCGGATCTGCCTTGCAACATCGTAGCCGCTCATACCCGGCATATGAATGTCGATAATGCAGCATTCAAAAGGATTTCCCGCCACAATGGCGCGCTCCAGCGTCGGAACCACCTCCATGCCGGAACGCAGGTCGCTGGTCCGCACTTTGGCGGACTTCAACGCACTGTTAATAATATCGAGGCTGGCCTGGTTGTCGTCCACCAGCAGGACCTGCTTGCCCGATATCGGCGCGGCAACGGCCTTCCAGGACTCCTCCCTGTCGGACAACTCGAGCTGCGCGGTGAAATAAAACGTGGACCCCACGTCGGGTTCGCTTTCAACCCGGATATCCCCTTTCATCAGGCGCGCAAGCTTCCGGGATATGGAAAGCCCCAGGCCGGTGCCGCCGTACTTGCGCGTCGTGGAACCGTCGGCCTGTCGAAACGGCTCAAATATGATCGTGCGTTTTTCTTCGTCAATACCGATCCCGGTATCCCGCACGGCGGCAATAACCTGAACGCTGCCTTCCCTGCGCTCGGCAATGTTGATGCTGAGGCTGATCTCACCGGAATCGGTGAATTTCGGGGCATTGGTCAGAAGATTGATCAACACCTGCTGGAAACGGGTTGGGTCTCCCTTCAGGTAGGCCGGAACATCCTCGCCAATGCTGCAAACGAGCTCAATGGGCTTGTTCCCGATCTGGGGGCGGATAAGCTCGCATACGTCATATGCCAGCAGCTCCGGGGAAAAATCGATGCTTTCAAGAGCCAGCTCCCCGGATTCTATCTTGGAGAAATCAAGGATGTCATTGATCAGGGACAGCAGCGCATCGCTGCTGGTCCTTATGGTCCTGGCAAAATCGAGCTGCGACTCGTCTAAAGCCGTATTGAGCAGCATGTCGGTAAAACCGATGACGGCGTTCAGGGGCGTTCGCACCTCGTGGCTGACGTTGGCCAGAAACTGGCTTTTGGCCTGGTTGGCCTCGTCGGCTTTCCTCGCCTGAATACGAGCTTCCTCAATGGCCGCTTCCAGTTGCTGGTTGCTCTTCATCAACTCGGCGGTCCGCTCCCGCACCATGTCATCCAGGTGATCCCGGTGCTTTTTGAGCTCCCGCGCCGTTTTCTGCTGCTCTTCCACCGCCTTTTCAAGATCACGGTTCTTGACCTTGAGCTCCTCGGCAAGCGCTTCGTTTCTTTCAAAAACCCATGAAAACCGCCGCAGCAGATTCTTTTCAACACGCTCATTGAAATTGCCCGCTGCCAGTTCCGCCTCCAGCGCGTCGATTTTCTCATATATCCGGGCAACCACGTTGAACCACGGGAGCCACGCAACAGGGACCGGCGGCAGCGCCTCCGGGGAAACGGTTTTTTCCCGGTAGCCGGATACGATGAAATCAACCAGTCGCCTGGCAGGCAGGATAAATCGGGTATAGACGAAACCGATCAGCAAACCGTTGAGCAAAAAAAGAAAAACCAGCAGCGGCAGGATTCCAGGCAGGTCCTGAAACAAAAACAGGAATGCAGCGGCAAACAGGCAGCACAGAAGCCCGGCCGCGAGCCAGAAGATATGCTCCATGCGCCTTGAAAGCGCCGGCGCACCCGTGTCCTTTTCAGAGCGGCTGTCTATGGCGGCATCCGTTTTTTTCATGAGTCCTTTGATGCTCCGTCTGTGACGCCCCTTTGATAGAGGAACTGCATGGCAGTTGACCCGACCTGTATCAGGTCGAATTCCCGTAACACGGTTTCCGAACGCACCGTCTTTGAATTGACGAGAGGCGGTCTGCCGCCCAGCGGGGTCAGGACATAGTCCTCATTTTTCTTTTTGATTTCCGCTATCTGCTTTGCTGCGAACCATCCTTTTACGACAATATCGGCTCCCGGATCGCTGCCGATGGTGACAACCGGTTTGTCGAGAAATACCGGGCGGCTGTTTTTCTTGAGAAAAGTCAGCATGGCCCGCACGCGCACACGCCTTCCCGATTCGCCCAGTTCCGCGACACTTCTGGCAAGCCGGCTGCGATGATGCGGCGTATCGATATGCATGGTGACATCATGGGGGGTGCGTCGAAACGATGCGGGTCTTTCTTCATCCTCCTTGTAGATGAACTTGAGACTGTGGCTGCCGATGGAAACGAAATCATCGTGGGCCAGGGGACGGGAAATGACAAGCTCCCTGTTGACAAAGGTTCCGTTTCTGCTTTGAAAATCGGTAATGTAAAAATTGCCCCCGTCATAATCGATTTCCGCATGCACCGAGGAGACCGCTGAATCCGGGAGGACGATATCATTTTCCGTGCTTCGTCCGATGCGCAATCGATTATTTTCGCTCACTTTATATTCCATGATTTTTTCATCGCTGCGGAAAACGATTATATAGGGCATATTTTTGTCCTCGGTAAACTTGATGACACCGTAAAAAGTCCAATATCTGCGTTACGCGTGATTTCTCAGAATCTCACGTACGACTAAGTACGCTGCATTCTTCGAAATCACGCAAGCCTTGATCTTGAACTTTTTACGGCGCCATCTGAAAATCGACTTTTTACGGGCTCATCAAACTTGCCAATTGATCGAACGGCATTTTCAGGTTATATACCAGACAGCCAACATATTCTGAAAGGGTATCTGACTGACTATAGGCAAGTTGACAAAAGAGGTCAACCGGGAAATTTCAAGGGTATTCCGAAGAGTTATCCCCGGCCGTCCCGGCAGGATGTGCATTCAGGAACAAATCAGGAAAATCCGATTTTATGCCAAAACCGCCCAAGGATATAAAGCCGCTGCTTCGTTACTTCGTCAACCTTTTCAAGCTCCACGTCACCGGAACCATTGATGCTTCCGATACCGTCCGTGTGATCCCCGTCCTTGAAAGGCCCTCCGGCGAATCCATCTACGAATTCAAAATGCGGTACCGGTCGGCATGGAAAACCCGCAGAATGGCCATCGAACCCCTGGGCGAAAAAGTAGAAAGCAAAAGCCGCTGCTACAAGGTAGTCTTTGACGACACCCTGGTGATAAAAATCCCTCCCCGCCCCATAACGGATTTTACCACTTACCTCAATCATATCCGCCGGGAGCATGTCATTGTCAAACGCATCCGAAAAAGCATCCCGTGCGTTTTTCCGGAGATCAGCGCCATTTTGAAAAAGGTTCCCACCATCTGGCTCCCCTCTTACGTAATGCCGGAGGATGCAGAAAAGGAATACATCGATCTTCTTTCGAAAAATCCCGGCCTGCAGGAATTTCTGAAAATCGGAGACGGGTTCGTATTTTTCATGACCCTTTCCAGGTACCGGTTTTTCAACCAGGTCATCGAAGCCATCCATCACCCGGTCGATCACACCCGCCATGAAATTGTTAAAAACGGCCCCCAGGCGATTGCCGATTATCTCGTATTCGAATCGCTTTACGGCGGGAAAAACGACCGCGTGTACTTTGAACTGCACGATCTTGCGGAAACCTACGACCGCAAAGTGGAAGAAGCGGTCCATAAGGGAGATACCCGGTATGCCATCCCGGATTTCCAGAAGCAGGAATGGCTTTTTTCCCACATTGCCGGGCTGCGCCCTGAAATTGATGCCAAAAACCTTCCCGAAGCCCTCACAGAAAAGATCGACCAGCTCACCCGGAAACTCACCC
The DNA here is from genome assembly GCA_046498365.1 of Desulfosalsimonadaceae bacterium. Classification (GTDB taxonomy): domain Bacteria; phylum Desulfobacterota; class Desulfobacteria; order Desulfobacterales; family Desulfosalsimonadaceae; genus B1SED10-16. The sequence goes on along the minus strand of JAWOAV010000064.1, from coordinate 2,835 downwards.
GGGAGAAAAAAACGACCATCGAAGAATTCCGGAAAATCGTCTACAGGGTGGCCAAAAACAAAAACTTCTACAGCAACCGGGGGCGAATGAGGGGACTGGCCACGAATATCCTGGAGCTTCTATACCGCCTGAAAAAGCGCCGCGTCGCCATACGGGACCTGAAACCCGACAACATGTATGTGGCGGCCTTTCTCGACGGGGCCGACCACGTCCTTGCGAATCCGGATGCCTACGAACTCGGCCTCATCGACATGGAAACCGCGATTTGCTTCAAGCCGGACAAATACGGAAAAATCCATCAGCCCCTGCTGGCGGGAACACCTTCTTATGCCACACCGTCCCACATTTTCGGCAACAAGGTATTGCGGGTGCTTTACAAGGACGAACTGCCGCGGATTTTTTTCCTTCAGGACATGCAGGCCGCGCTGGTCATGATTTTCAAGGTCGTCACCGGCCGGAGCCTTTTTGTCAACGCCGCGCGCCTGATGCTGGAAATCAGCCATATCAAGAAAAAAAACATCGAAAATTTCGACGGCCTGCTGATGGTCTACAAAAATACCAGCCGCACGTTCTGGAAGACTGCGGAGACTGAATTGGCGGAAAAATTAAAAAAATACTGGCACAGGCTTGAAGATGTGGACATCGATCTTCCGGCACACCTGAAAAAACTGCTTGCATCGGAATACCGGCATGAATTCAAACGAATGGGGTTCCCGGGAGACAAAAAAAAGGAGAAAGAATACCGGCAGACCATTGATGCGCTCGACGACCCGGTATCCTGCGGTTTTCTGGTTGAATTCATGTTCAGGCGGGTTTTTTCCGCTATGTACAGGTCCGAGTGGGACCAAAAAAACGGCGGTGACTAAGAAAAAGGATCATCTCCGCCCTGCGGTGATAATCTGCGTGTTCAAAGCGTCGATCAACTCGGCAACGGCGGGGTCCAGCTTTTTGATGGCGGCAGCAGCGGCGGCCATATCGTTATTTTTCCCGGCCGTTTCAACGGCGGCAGCGACATGGCGGACCCTTTCCCCGGAAAGGTTGGCAGCCGCGCCTTTCAGCGAATGAGCCGCCCTTTCGACTTCCGAAGTGAATCCCCCCTCCGCTGCGGCCTGCAGGGAAACAAGCGTATCCCTGACGTCTGATATGAACAATTCGGCCAGTTCAGCGGCAAGTTCATGATCGCCGTCGAGACGGTCCATCAGGTCCGCCCGGTTCAGTACCGGTTTTTCCTCGAAATCCATGTGCACTTTCCCTCCCTTTGCCCTCTGCGGTAAAAATTCGGCGGCCGGTTCTTTTGATGACCACCTTACGGGGTGAATACAGCTTCGCCCCTACCGACCGTTGAAATGCTCGCCGTCCCCGTTTTGTGCGTGATAAACCTCCATGAAAACAAGGGGGCGGTCCTGGCTGTTTTCAAAAACAACGTCGCTTCCCGGGTCTATCCGGATGGCGGCATCTTTTTGAAAAACGAATGTTTCACCCGTTTTCCGCAGGGTCCCCTGCCCGTCGGCCACGATCCAGTGCAGCAGGCGGTCTGCAGGGGTGCGGACCCTTACGGCGGCTTTTTCATTGACCGTCACCCGCCGTACCACCATTGTTTCATCCCGGCTCAGGAGGGTCACATTTCCCCAGTGGCAGAAGGTTTTGCCGTGTTCGCTGACTTCCCTGCGCCCTTCGCCCCGGAGCTCGTCCACGATCCCCCTGACCTCCTGCCCCCGGCCGCGCTCCGCCACCAGCACGGCATCCGGGCTTTCCACGATAATGGCGTCGCTCATGCCGAGCACGGCCACAAGCCGGCTTTCCGCAAAAATAAGGCTATCGCGGTTGCTGCGGCCGACGACATCCCCCTTTATCACGTTGCCGCAGCCGTCTTTCCCGCCAAGCTCCCAGAGCGCCTCCCAGGATCCCACGTCATTCCACCCCGCGTCAAACGGGACCATGACGCCGCGGCGCGTTTTTTCCATAACCGCATAATCAATGGAATCCGACGGGCATTCGGAAAAGGCATCCGCATCCAGCAGAAACGCATCTTTGTCGACAACGCCCCTTTCCACCGACAGGCGGCATGCGTCCAGTATGTCCGGACAAAACGCCTCCATTTCCCGGAGGATCTCCGCCGCGCGAAACATGAACATCCCAGAATTCCAACAGTACTCCCCGGACGCGACATACTGCCGGGCGGTCGTAACATCCGGTTTTTCCACAAAGGCCTCGATCCTGAACGCCTCATGCGGTCCGCCGCAGGGGCAGGAAGCCCTGCCGTTTTTTCGAATATAGCCATACCCCGTTTCCGGTGCCTGCGGCACGACGCCGAAGGTGACAAGGCTCCCCTGGCCGGCGAAACAGGCGGCGCCATCTAAGGCCTGGTGAAATTTCCGGATATCAGGGATGAGATGATCGGACGGCAGCACCAGTATCATTGCCTCCGTATCGGCAGCCATGGCCATGATTGCCGATACGGTTACCGCGGGCGCCGTGTTGCGCCCGACCGGCTCCAGCACGAGAGAATGCGGCTTTATATCGATTTCCTGCAGCTGCTCGGCAATGATGTACCGGTGCGACCCGCTGCAGATAAGGATCGGATCGGTGCCGGAAGACTGCGAAATCTTCCCGCGTTCGGAGAGTAGGTTGATGACATGATACGTCGTTTTTCTTCGAGAACCCACAGACTCGACAAGACCTTTCTGCTCGAGCGGCTTCGCAACGCGCGCAGCTACAAACGAATTGCAGGGTATTTTACCAGTTCCTTATTTGAGGTTGCCTCGGAGGAAATCGAGCACATACCGAACGTACAGATCGTGTGCAATGTAGACATCCATCCACAGGACCTCAAAG